>NZ_JBIWAM010000018.1:0-103162 GCF_044760065.1 Pseudomonas sp. NPDC098740
AGTGCGGGAGGGCGAGGATCAAGTCTTGGAAGGTACGCACGGCTGGCGTAGGCTGGCTCACGAAATTCACCTGTTTCTTGGGCTGCGATTTAAAGAGCGGGAGTATACCCGATTCGGTCCTGCGCACGCCCCCTGGAGCCTTATGCCACGCTGCTTTTGGTGTTCCGAAGATCCGCTGTACATGGCTTATCACGATCAGGAGTGGGGCACGCCGCTACACGATGCGCAGGGATTGTTCGAGTTGCTTTTGCTCGAAGGGTTCCAGGCCGGCCTTTCCTGGATCACCGTGCTGCGTAAACGTGAACGTTATCGCGAGGTGCTGTTCGGCTTTGACGTACAGCGCGTGGCGCAAATGAGCGACGCGGAAATCGATGAATTAATGCTCGATCCGGGCATCATTCGCAATCGCCTCAAACTCAATGCGGCCCGGCGCAATGCCCAGGCCTGGCTGGCGCTGGAGGATCCGGTGGAATTTCTCTGGTCCTTCGTCGACGGCATGCCTGTGATCAACCATTTCAAGGACCGCAGCGAAGTGCCGGCCGTGACGCCGACCGCCGTGGAGATGAGCAAAGGCCTGAAAAAGGCTGGTTTTACCTTCGTCGGCCCAACCATTTGCTACGCGCTGATGCAGGCCTCGGGCATGGTCATGGACCACACTCAGGATTGCGATCGCTACGCGGCGCTGGCGAATGGCGGTTAGAATAGCCGCCTCGCGCACAGCACAAGATCAGGAGTGACCTGTGGATAAGTTGAAAGGCGCCTTGCTGGTAGGCGCTCTGCGGCTGTTTGCCCTGCTCCCGTGGCGGGCAGTGCAGGCAGTGGGCTCGGCCATCGGCTGGGTGATGTGGAAAACCCCCAACCGTTCCCGCGATGTCGTGCGGATCAACCTCGCCAAGTGCTTCCCTGACATGGACGCGGCTGAACGGGAGCGACTGGTAGGCCAGAGCCTTAAAGACATCGGCAAGTCCCTGACCGAAAGTGCCTGCGCCTGGATCTGGCCGGCCCAGCGCTCCATCGACCTGGTGCGTGAAGTCGAAGGTCTCGACGTATTAAAGGACGCCCTCGCCTCCGGCAAAGGTGTCGTCGGCATCACCAGTCACCTGGGCAACTGGGAAGTGTTGAACCACTTCTATTGCAACCAGTGCAAACCGATCATCTTTTATCGTCCGCCAAAGCTGAAGGCTGTGGATGATTTGCTGCGCAAGCAACGGGTGCAATTGGGCAATCGGGTTGCCGCCTCCACCAAGGAAGGCATCCTCAGTGTTATCAAGGAAGTGCGCAAAGGTGGTGCAGTGGGCATTCCCGCTGACCCGGAACCGTCCGAATCCGCCGGGATTTTCGTGCCGTTCTTCGCCACTCAGGCCCTGACCAGCAAATTCGTACCGAACATGCTCGCGGGCGGCAAAGCGGTCGGCGTGTTCCTGCATGCCCTGCGGTTGCCGGACGGTTCGGGTTACAAAGTGATCCTGGAAGCCGCGCCAGAGGCCATGTACAGCACCGATACCGAAACGTCCTGCGCAGCCATGAGCCAGGTGGTCGAGCGCTATGTGCGGGCGTATCCGAGCCAGTACATGTGGAGCATGAAGCGCTTCAAGAAGCGTCCGCCGGGTGAAGAACGCTGGTACTGAGTTGATTGGCATGATCTGTGGTTAATTTGTAGGAGCTGCCGAAGGCTGCGATATTTTGATCTTGCGCTTCAGGTTATCCACAACCCGTTCACCCAAGGACGCAAAAGATGTCCGAACAGCGCAAATCGTTTCGCATCAAGATCATTCACGAAAGCTTCGGCGAATGCTTCGGTCAGACCCGTAACCTTTCGACCACGGGCGTCTACGTCAAGCATCCGGCCTTGTCGGCGCTGCCCAAGGGCGCGGTGGTTTACGGTCAGGTGCAGGACTTACCCACAGGCGCGCCACGGGTGCGCATGGAAGTGGTGTTGGTGGATGCCGAGGGCATTGGCCTGCGATACCTCTGATCAGTGAGCCTGACGCTCAAGCTTCTTCAGAAACACGGTCATTTCCTTTTCGGCCTGCTTGTCGCCATGGGCGCGAGCGGCCTCCAGGCCCTGTTCCCACGCCTGACGTGCGGATGCGAAATCCTTCAGCCCCAGATGGGCCTTGCCCAATAGCTTCCAGGCCGCTGAATACTTCGGATCAAATTCGACGCAACGCTGGAAATGCTCGGCGGCCTTGGCGTTTTCCCCAAGATCCAGATAACCCTTGCCCAGCCCGAAGCGCAGCAACGAGTTATCCACACCCTTGGCGAGCATTTTTTCCAGGGATTCGATCATGGTGGATTCCTTATTGAAGATATTCAGGGATGCCTGTGTGTTTTTGAGATCGCTTCGCGGGCAAGCCCGCTCCCACAGGAATCTCGGCCGTACACAAGATATGTGTTCACTGCAAAATACTGTGGGAGCGGGCTTGCCCGCGAAGAGGCCAGTCCAGGCGCCACAAATCATGGATCAGAAGAAGCTGAGTCCCACATGGAACAGCTTTTCCACATCCCGAATATGCTTTTTATCCACAAGGAACAGAATCACATGGTCGCCGGCCGCGATCACCGTGTCGTCGTGGGCAATGATCACCTCTTCGTCGCGGATGATTGCGCCGATGGTGGTGCCCGGCGGCAGGCCAATGTTCTCAATGGACTTGCCGATGACCTTACTCGACTTCTCATCACCGTGGGCAATTGCCTCGATGGCCTCCGCCGCGCCCCGGCGCAATGAGTGCACGCTGACGATATCGCCGCGACGCACGTGCGCCAGCAAGGTGCCGATGGTCGCCAATTGCGGGCTGATCGCGATGTCGATGTCGCCGCCCTGAATCAAGTCGACGTAGGCCGGGTTGTTGATGATCGTCATCACCTTCTTCGCACCCAGGCGCTTGGCCAGCAGCGACGACATGATGTTGGCTTCGTCGTCGTTGGTCAGGGCCAGGAAAAGGTCGGCGTCGGCGATGTTCTCTTCCAGCAGCAGATCCCGATCCGAAGCGCTGCCCTGCAGTACCACGGTGCTGTCGAGGGTGTCCGAAAGATGACGGCAGCGCGCCGGGTTCATCTCGATGATCTTCACTTGGTAACGGCTTTCGATGGCCTCGGCGAGACGCTCACCGATCTGCCCGCCGCCAGCGATGACGATGCGTTTGTAGCTCTCATCGAGGCGGCGCATTTCGCTCATCACCGCGCGAATATTCGCCTTGGCGGCGATGAAAAAGACTTCGTCATCTGCCTCGATCACTGTATCGCCCTGCGGCAGGATCGGCCGATCACGACGGAAAATCGCCGCGACGCGGGTTTCGACATTCGGCATGTGCTCACGCAACTGACGCAGTTGCTGACCCACCAGCGGGCCGCCGTAGTACGCCTTGACCGCCACCAATTGGGCTTTGCCTTCGGCGAAGTCGATCACCTGCAAGGCGCCCGGATGCTGGATCAGGCGTTTGATGTAATTGGTGACCACTTGTTCCGGGCTGATCAGCACGTCCACCGGAATCGCTTCGTTGTCGAACAACTCGGAGCGAGTCAGGTACGCGGCTTCGCGAACCCGGGCGATCTTGGTCGGGGTGTGAAACAGGGTGTGGGCAACCTGGCAGGCCACCATGTTGGTTTCATCGCTGTTGGTCACCGCCACCAGCATGTCGGCGTCGTCCGCGCCGGCCTGGCGCAGCACCGTCGGCAGTGAGCCGCGCCCCTGCACGGTGCGGATGTCCAGCCGATCGCCAAGGTCGCGCAGGCGTTCGCCGTTGGTGTCGACCACAGTGATGTCATTGGCCTCGCTGGCCAAGTGTTCTGCCAGCGAACCGCCGACCTGCCCTGCGCCGAGGATGATGATTTTCATCCAGTCACTCCCTTAAAACCCATTAACCGCGCGCGGCGGCGATCTTGATCAGCTTGGCGTAGTAGAACCCGTCGTGGCCGCCGTCCTGGGCCAGCAATTGGCGACCGTGAGGTTGCTTGATGCCGGCTTGAGTCGCGAGGTCCAGTTCACGGGCGCCCGGCGTGCGAGCGAGGAAGGCTTCGATTACTTCGGTGTTTTCGGTTGGCAGCGTGGAGCAGGTTGCGTAAAGCAGGATGCCGCCGACCTCCAAAGTTATCCACATGGCGTCGAGTAGCTCACCTTGCAGCACCGCTAGAGCAGCGATGTCGTCCGGTTGGCGGGTCAGCTTGATGTCGGGATGACGACGAATCACACCGGTGGCCGAGCATGGCGCGTCCAGCAGAATGCGCTGGAACGGCTTGCCGTCCCACCAGGTGGTGGTGTCGCGGCCGTCGGCGGCGATCAGTTCGGCGCTCAGGCCCAGGCGTGCGAGGTTTTCCCGCACTCGCACCAAACGCTTGGCTTCCAGGTCCACCGCTACCACGCCGGCGAGTGCCGGCTCGGCTTCAAGGATGTGGCAGGTCTTGCCGCCCGGTGCGCAGCAGGCGTCCAGCACCCGTTGGCCCGGTGCCAGGTCGAGCAGATCGGCGGCCAGTTGCGCGGCTTCGTCCTGCACGCTGATCCAGCCTTCGGCGAAACCCGGCAAGCTGCGCACGTCGGCAGCGGCTTCGAGAATGATGCCGTCCTGACTGTAAACACACGGCGTGGCGGCGATGCCGGCGTCGGTCAGCAACCCGAGATAAGCATCACGGCTGTGATGACGACGGTTGACCCGCAGGATCATCGGCGGATGCGCGTTGTTCGCCGCACAAATGGCTTCCCACTGCTCAGGCCAGAAAGCCTTCAGGGATTTTTGCAGCCAGCGTGGGTGGGCAGTGCGCACCACAGGATCGTGTTCCAGTTCGGCCAGCAGTGCTTCGCTTTCACGCTGGGCGCGGCGCAGCACGGCGTTGAGCAAGGCCTTGGCCCAGGGCTTTTTCAGCTTGTCGGCGCAACCCACGGTTTCACCGATGGCGGCATGGGCGGGAACCCGTGTGTAGAGCAACTGGTAGAGACCGACCAGCAACAGCGCTTCGACATCGGCGTCGGCTGCCTTGAACGGCTTCTGCAGCAACTTGGCCGCCAACGCCGACAAACGCGGCTGCCAGCGAGCGGTGCCGAACGCCAGGTCCTGAGTGAAGCCGCGGTCACGGTCTTCGACCTTGTCCATCTGTGTCGGCAGGGAACTGTTGAGTGAGGCTTTTCCGTTAAGAACAGCAGCCAGTGCCTTGGCGGCGGCCAGACGTGGATTCATTGAGCGTCCGCCGCTTGACCGAGGACGGTGCCGACAGCGAATTTCTCACGACGGCTGTTGAACAAGTCGATGAAGTTCAGCGCCTTGCCACCGGGCAATTGCAGACGAGTCAGACACAGGGCTTGCTCACCGCAGGCGACGATCAAACCATCCTTGCTGGCGCTGAGGATTTCACCGGGAACACCCTGCCCTTCAGCGAGGCTGGCGGCCAGCACCTTCAATGCTTCGCCATTCAGCGTGCTGTGGCAGATCGGCCATGGATTGAAGGCGCGGACCAGACGTTCCAGCTCAACCGCCGGGCGGCTCCAGTCAATGCGCGCTTCATCTTTGTTCAATTTGTGAGCATAAGTGGCGAGGCTGTCGTCCTGCACTTCGCCTTCCAAAGTGCCCGCAGCGAGGCCGGCAATCGCCTGAATCACGGCTGGCGGGCCCATTTCGGCCAGACGGTCGTGGAGGCTGCCGCCGGTGTCTTCACCGGTTATCGGCGTGGTGACTTTCAGCAGCATCGGTCCGGTGTCGAGGCCCAGTTCCATGCGCATGACGGTCACACCGCTTTCGCTGTCGCCCGCTTCGACGGCGCGCTGGATCGGCGCCGCACCGCGCCAGCGTGGCAGCAAGGAGGCGTGGCTGTTGATGCAGCCCAAACGCGGAATATCCAGCACCACTTGCGGCAGGATCAGGCCGTAGGCGACCACCACCAGCAAGTCCGGCTTGAGCGCGGCCAGTTCAGCCTGAGCGTCTTCGTTGCGCAGCGTCGGCGGTTGCAACACAGGAATGTTGTTTTCCAGAGCCAACTGCTTGACCGGACTTGGCATCAACTTTTGCCCGCGACCCGCCGGACGGTCCGGTTGGGTGTAGACGGCGACGATCTCGTAAGGGCTGTCGAGCAGGGCCCTGAGGTGTTCGGCGGCGAATTCCGGGGTGCCGGCAAAGACGATGCGCAGTGGCTCAGTCATTCAAAAGGTCTCGCAAAAGAAAAAGGCTTGCCGCAGCAAGCCTTTGAAAGGAGGGCATCAAGCGTTCTGGCGATGGAGCTTTTCCAGTTTCTTCTTGATTCGGTCGCGTTTGAGACTGGACAGGTAGTCGACGAACAATTTGCCGTTCAGGTGGTCGCATTCATGCTGGATGCACACGGCGAGCAGGCCTTCGGCGATCAGTTCGTAAGGCTGGCCGTCGCGGTCCAGGGCCTTGATTTTGACCTTCTGTGGGCGATCGACGTTTTCGTAGAAGCCCGGCACCGAGAGGCAGCCTTCCTGATATTGCTCCATCTCGTCGGTCAGGGTTTCGAACTCGGGGTTGATGAACACCCGTGGTTCGCTGCGGTCTTCGGAGAGGTCCATCACGACGATACGTTTGTGCACGTTGACCTGGGTCGCGGCGAGGCCGATGCCTGGCGCTTCATACATTGTTTCAAACATGTCATCGACCAACTGACGCACTTCGTCGTCCACTACGGCCACTGGTTTGGCGATAGTGCGCAGGCGCGAATCGGGGAATTCGAGGATGTCTAAAATGGCCATAAGCTTAATTGCTGCACATGTGAGGTAATGTCGGGTCGATGGCCTGGCGGGTCCGAAGATGCAGGCTACCGTTGTAAAACGTAGCTTCCTTCTCTTTTTGGTAAAGAGTCGGGAGCGAGCCACGAGGGCTCTGGCGTTCTACGCGAATGCACATAATAAAGGGATTCACCGCATGAGGAAATCACTACTCGCCTTGCTCCTTCTGGCCTCGGCCGGTTTGGCGCACGGGCAAGTGCAACTCAGGGAAGGTTTTCCACAGCAATACACCGTGGTATCGGGTGACACACTCTGGGACATATCGGGGAAATTCCTTCGTGATCCGTGGAAATGGCCGGAACTCTGGCAGGCCAATCCACAGATCGAAAACCCCAATCTCATCTACCCCGGCGACTCGCTGTCGCTGGTCTACGTCAATGGGCAGCCACGCCTGACCCTCAACCGTGGCGCTTCCCGGGGCACCATCAAGCTGTCGCCACGCATCCGCAGCAGCCCGGTCGCCGATGCGATCCCGAGCATTCCGCTGCAATCGATCAACAGCTTTCTGCTGAGCAACCGCATCGTCGACAAGGTCGAGGACTTCGACAAGGCGCCTTATATCGTCGCCGGCGATGCCGAACGCGTGCTCAGTGGCACCGGTGACCGAATCTTTGCTCGCGGCCACTTCGACCCGGCCCAGCCGGTTTACGGCATCTTCCGTCAGGGCAAGGTCTACACCGATCCGGTCAGTAAAGAATTTTTGGGGATCAATGCCGACGACATCGGCAGCGGCGAGATTGTGGCCACCGAAGGCGACGTCGCCACCCTGGCACTGCAACGCACCACTCAGGAAGTCCGCCTCGGCGACCGCTTGTTCAGCGGTGAAGAGCGCTCCATCAACTCGACCTTCATGCCCAGTGCGCCAAAAACCGAGATCAACGGGTTGATCATCGACGTGCCGCGCGGGGTTACCCAAATTGGCGCGCTGGATGTGGTCACGCTGAACAAAGGCCAGCGCGATGGCTTGGCCGAAGGCAACGTGTTGGTGGTGATGAAAACCGGCGAAACCGTGCGTGACCGGATTACCGGTCAGCCATTGAAAATCCCGGATGAACGCGCCGGTTTGCTGATGGTTTTCCGCACCTACGACAAGCTCAGCTACGGGTTGGTGCTCAATGCATCACGCTCCCTGGCGGTGCTGGACAAGGTGCGAAATCCTTAACAGGCTCTACAAGTTACCAACAGAGTTATCCACAGCTTATTCCCGTTTGAACGGGGCTCATAACGATCAAGGATGATCCATGTCGCTGTCTGCTTTTGCACCGGTTTCCCCTGCGGAACTGGAAGCTCGTTTACGTTTGCATCGCCTGCCGGAACTCGGTCCTGCGCGTTTCAAGAAATTGCTTGAGGCCTTCGGCTCGGCGTCCAAGGCTATCAGCGCGCCGGCCAGTGCCTGGCGTTCACTGGGTTTGCCACTCGCTTGCGCGGAGGCCAGGCGCTCCAGTGAAATCCGTGATGGCGCGAGCCATGCATTGGCCTGGTTAGAGCGTCCGGGCCAGCATTTACTGATGTGGGACCAATCTGACTACCCGGCACTGCTGGCGGAAATCAGTGATGCGCCGCCATTGTTATTCGTGGCGGGCAATCCTGGCATTCTGGAAAAACCGCAGCTGGCGATGGTCGGCAGCCGTCGCGCTTCGCGGCCGGGCATGGACACTGCAGCCGCCTTTTCCCGCAGTCTGGCCGGCGCCGGTTTTGTCATTACCAGCGGTTTGGCGCTGGGCATTGATGCCGCCGCCCATCAAGCCGCTTTGGACGTGGGCGGGCGAACGGTCGGTGTACTTGGCACGGGACTTGAAAAGTTTTATCCACAGCGTAATCGACGACTGGCAGACGCGATGATCGCCTCGGGTAGCGCAGTGCTTTCGGAGTTCCCGCTGGACACCGGGCCGACCGCCAGTAACTTCCCCCGGCGCAATCGGATCATCAGCGGTTTATCCCTGGGCGTGCTGGTGGTTGAGGCGAGTGTCGCCAGCGGTTCGTTGATCACCGCGAGGCTGGCGGCGGAACAAGGGCGCGAGGTGTATGCGATTCCAGGGTCGATCCACCACCCTGGTGCAAAGGGTTGTCATCAACTGATCCGCGACGGCGCAGTGCTGGTGGAAACCATCGAGCATATCCTCGAAGCGTTGCGCGGCTGGCAGCAGTTGCCGTTATCCACAGCGACACCATCGGTGACACATCCGTTGCTCATGCTGCTGCATGCCGCGCCCCACACCAGTGAAGCGTTGTCCGTCACCAGCGGTTGGGCCTTGCCCAAAGTGCTGGCAGCGCTGACGGAACTGGAAATGGACGGCCGTGCGGTCTGCGAAAGCGGGCGCTGGTTTGCGCGGGTGAGCTAGGTTTTATAAGGAAGATCGGTAAACTGCGCAGAGCCTTATTCCGGAGTGTTTTTTCATGGTCAACAGTTGGCGTGTGCAACAAGCCGCACGAGCCATTCGCGCAGGCGCGGTGATTGCCTACCCAACCGAAGCGGTCTGGGGCCTGGGTTGCGACCCGTGGGACGAAGAGGCGGTCTATCGTCTGCTGGCGATCAAGGGTCGGTCGGTGGAAAAAGGGTTGATTCTGGTGGCCGACAACATTCGCCAGTTCGACTTCCTCTTCGAAGACTTTCCTGAATTGTGGATGGATCGCATGGCCAGCACCTGGCCAGGGCCGAACACCTGGCTGGTGCCGCATCAGAATATGTTGCCGCAGTGGATTACCGGCGTGCATGAAACGGTGGCGCTGCGGGTCAGCGATCACCCGTTGGTGCGGGATTTGTGCGCGGTGGTCGGGCCGTTGGTTTCAACGTCGGCCAACCCGCAGGGCCAACCGGCGGCGCGGACGCGGATTCGCGTCGAGCAGTATTTCCGTGGGCAGGTGGATTACGTGTTGGGTGGGAATCTGGGTGGGCGCAAGAATCCGAGCGTGATTCGCGATCTCGCCACCGGCCACGTTGTGCGCCCGGACTAGGACCGCGTCATCGTTCATCGCGAGCAAGCTCGCTCCCACATTGGTTAGGTGTCGATCACAAATACCCTGTGGGAGCGAGCCTGCTCGCGAAGAGGCCCTTAAGGCAACAACACTGTCGAACCCGTCGTGCGTCGCGCCGACAACTCGGTCTGCGCCTTCGCCGCTTCGGCCAATGGATACTTCTGGCTGATGTCCACCTTCAGCTTGCCGCTGATGATCATCTCGAACAATTCATCCGCCATGCGTTGCAGGTTTTCAGCATTGTTGGCGTAAGTCGCGAGGGTAGGCCGGGTCACGTACAACGAACCCTTCGCCGACAGAATTCCCAGGTTCACCCCGTCTACCGCACCCGACGCATTGCCGAAGCTCACCACCAGACCGCGAGGCGCCGCGCTATCAAGCGAAGTCAGCCAAGTATCCTTGCCCACGCCGTCGTACACCACCGGGACTTTTTTGCCGTCGGTCAATTCCAGTACGCGCTGTGCGACGTTTTCATGACTGTAATCGATGGTCGCCCAAGCGCCGTTGGCCTTTGCCAGTGCGGCTTTCTCCGGTGAGCTGACCGTGCCGATCAACTTCACACCCAAGGCCTTGGCCCACTGGCAGGCCAGGGAACCGACGCCACCCGCGGCAGCGTGGAACAGGATGGTTTCGCCACCTTTGAGTTCATAAGTCTGACGCAACAGGTACTGCACGGTCAGGCCCTTGAGCATTACGCCGGCGGCCTGTTCGAAGCTGATCGCGTCCGGCAGAAGGACCAGGTTGGCTTCCGGCAGCGCGTGAACGTCGCTGTAGGCGCCCAATGGACCGCTGCCATACGCCACGCGATCACCGACCTTGAACCGGGTCACTTCACTGCCCACCGCCTCGACCACGCCCGCGCCTTCCGAGCCCACGCCCGATGGCAGGGCTGGCGGCGCATAGAGACCGCTGCGGTAATAGGTGTCGATGAAATTCAGGCCGATGGCCTTGTTGGTGACGCGAACCTGCTGCGGGCCGGGTTCGGCGGGTTGGTAATCGACATACTCGAGTACTTCAGGGCCGCCATGGGCGCGGAACTGGATACGCTTTGCCATCAGAACTCTCCTTAGGTCTTAGTTACTAGAGTTGTAGCGCGAAGCTCCCTATCGGACTCCGAAGCTTGATCTTCGTCAACTGCGGCAGGCCCATCTGCGATGTTATGCTACGCGCCCATTTGCGCCGGCCCCGCTCCCATGGAGCGCCGCGTAGCTTTGCCCGATTCAAGGTGATGACATGACGACCCGCACCGAGGCCGTAAAAGCCTACCTGCTCGACCTGCAAGACCGCATTTGCGCGGCCCTCGAAGCTGAAGACGGCGGCACGCAGTTCGTCGAAGACGCCTGGACCCGGCCTGCCGGCGGTGGCGGTCGCACCCGGGTGATCGAAAACGGCGCGGTCATCGAAAAGGGTGGCGTCAACTTTTCCCACGTCTTCGGCAGCGGTCTCCCACCGTCCGCCAGCGCTCATCGGCCAGAGCTGGCCGGTCGTGGCTTCGAAGCCCTCGGCGTGTCGCTGGTCATTCACCCGCACAACCCGCATGTGCCGACGTCCCACGCCAACGTGCGCTTTTTCATCGCTGAAAAAGAAGGCGAAGAACCGGTCTGGTGGTTCGGCGGTGGTTTTGATCTGACGCCTTATTACGGCAATGAAGAAGATTGTGTGCACTGGCACCGCGTCGCCGAACAGGCCTGCGCGCCGTTCGGTCCGGATGTTTACTCGCGTTACAAGGCCTGGTGCGACAGCTACTTCCACATCAAGCATCGCCACGAGCCGCGCGGCATCGGTGGCCTGTTCTTTGATGACTTGAACGAATGGGACTTCGACACCAGTTTCGCCTTCATGCGTGCCATCGGTGACGCGTTCATCGACGCCTACCTACCGATCGTGCAGCGCCGCAAAAATGATGCGTTTACTGCCAAACAGCGTGAGTTCCAGGAATTCCGCCGTGGGCGCTACGTTGAATTCAACCTGGTCTACGACCGCGGTACGCTGTTCGGTCTGCAATCGGGCGGGCGTACCGAGTCGATCCTGATGTCCCTGCCACCGCAAGTACGCTGGGGCTACGACTGGAAAGCCGAGCCGGGCAGCGAAGAAGCACGGCTGACCGAGTACTTCCTGCAAGACCGCGATTGGTTGGCCAAGGCCTGAACGAGGAATTCTGATGGACCGTTACGTCGTATTCGGTAACCCGATTGGCCACAGCAAGTCGCCGCTGATCCACCGTCTGTTCGCTGAGCAGACGGCTCAAAAACTTGACTACAGCACGTTGCTGGCGCCCCTCGACGATTTTTCCACCTGCGCCCGGACGTTTTTCCTCGAAGGTCGGGGGGCGAATGTGACGGTGCCGTTCAAGGAGGAGGCCTATCGTCTGGCGAACAGTCTGACGGCGCGGGCGCAGCGGGCTGGTGCGGTGAACACCCTGAGCAAACTGGCCGATGGCAGCCTGTTGGGCGACAACACCGATGGCGCCGGTCTGGTGCGGGACCTGACGGTCAACGCCGGTTTCAGCCTCAAGGGCAAACGCATCCTGTTGCTCGGTGCTGGCGGCGCGGTGCGCGGTGCGCTGGAGCCGTTGCTGGCTGAGCAACCCGCTTCGGTAGTCATCGCCAACCGCACGGTGGAAAAAGCCGAACTGTTGGCTGAGTTGTTCGCGGATCTGGGGCCGGTGTCGGCCAGTGGTTTCGATTGGTTGAAGGAATCGGTGGACCTGATCATCAACGCGACGTCCGCCAGTCTGTCAGGGGATGTACCGCCGATTGCCAGCAGTTTGATCGAGTCGGGCAAAACGGTGTGCTACGACATGATGTACGGCAAGGAGCCGACCTCGTTCTGTCGTTGGGCCACTGAACATGGCGCGGCGGTGTCGATGGATGGTTTGGGGATGCTGGCTGAACAGGCAGCCGAAGCCTTCTATCTGTGGCGCGGTGTGCGTCCGGATACGGCGCCAGTGTTGGCCGAACTTCGCCGACAGTTGGCCCTTTAAAGTCAAAAGATCGCAGCCTGCGGCAGCTCCTACATGGGATAGGCGTTCACTCTGTAGGAGCTGCCGCAGGCTGCGATCTTTTTAGTCTTCGAAACGGATCGGGCATTTCTCCGCGCCTTCAAGCTTGCGCAACTCTTCCACCACCTGCGGCCGCGCGCGCCGCAGGGTCAGGCTGCGATCTTGCCGCAGCAGCCGCCGCGCTTCCTGGTGCAGCATTTCCACGCCTGAATAGTCAATGAAGTTGATCTGCTGCGCTTCGATCACCACGCGCGCGCCGTGCATCCGTTGCAGGCTTACTTGCAGGTAATGGCTGGCGCCGAAAAAGATCGAACCACCAACCCGCAGAATGTCTTCATCCCCATCCCGCCAATGCTGAACCCGCGGTTGCGAGGTGCGTTTGAGGTAGAAGAACAGCGAAGCCAGCACCCCAGCGTAAATCGCGGTCTGCAATTCCAGCAGCAGCGTGGCGACACAGGTCAGCGCCATGACCAGGAACTCGGCGCGGCTGACCCGCAACAACGCTCGAATACCGCGATGATCCACCAGCCCCCAGGCGATCAACAGAATGCTGCCGGCCATGGCCGGGATCGGAATGTGCGCGATCAAATTCGCGCCGAAGATAGCGAACAGCGCCACCCACACCGCCGAAAAAACACCGGCCATCGGCGAGCAGGCACCCGCTTCGTAGCTCAGGCCCGAGCGGGTGAATGAGCCGGCTGACAGCGATCCGGAAAAAAACGCACCGACCATGTTCGATAAACCCTGGGCGCGGACCTCTTGGTTGGCGTCGAGCAACTGCTGGGAGCGGGCCGACAAGGATCGGGCAATCGACAGACTGGTGACCAGCCCGAGCATGCCCACCGCTACCGCGCTGGGTAGCAAGCGCAGAATCAGATCAAGATCCAGCGGCAGCGGGCTGAAGGGCGGCAGCCGCCCGACAAACGCGCTGACCAACTTCACATGGCCGAACATCGATGGCCAAAGCCAGACCAGCAATCCGCTCAGCGCCAGGGCGATCAACAGCGTCGGCCAGCGCGGCAGGAGCAATTTGAGGATCACGCCCACGACGACCGTCGCCAGGCCCAGCATTAGCGACGGTTTATCCACAGCGCCGAGATGACTCAACAGCATCATCAAGCTGTTCAGCGCCGTCGCTTGGTTGGGCAATTCCAGCCCCAACAGATTCGGCAGTTGACCAATGGCAATCACCACCGCCGCGCCGAGGGTGAAACCCAGCACTACCGAGTGCGAGACGAAATTCACCAGGGCGCCGAAGCGCAGCAAACCGAGCAGCCACTGGAAAATGCCGGCAAGCAGCGTCAGCAACAGGATCAGGGTGACGTAGTCCTCTGACGCAGGAACGGCCAGGGGACTGACGCTGGCGTACAAGACAATAGAAATCGCCGCCGTAGGACCGCAGATCAAGTGCCACGAAGAACCCCAGAGACACGCGATCAGCACCGGAATAATCGCCGCGTACAGACCGTATTCAGGTGGGAGACCGGCGATCAGTGCGTAGGCAATGGATTGCGGCAGCGCGAGAATCGCGCCGCTGAGGCCGACGATCAGATCGCGACCGACGCTGGCGCGGGTTTGCCGGGGCATCCAGCTGAGAAAGGGGAAGAGCGAATGGCGGCTTGGGAAGGCCATGGGTCCTCTCGGGTGGGATTTTGGCGCAAGAGTAGCAGGACAGACACCTGTGGGAGCGAGCTTGCTCGCGATGTGGGCCTGTCAGTCACTCTAATGTTGAATGACACGCCGCTATCGCGAGCAAGCTCGCTCCCACAGGGTTCAGAGTTTGGCTTTTACTGCCGGTAACGCATCTTTCCCATCCACGGTCTTCACCCCGTCCAGCCACTTATCCAGCACAGCCGGATTAGCCTTGATCCATGCCTTGGCCGCATCAGCATTGCTGACCTTCTTGTTCACCACCTCGGCCATGATGCTGTTCTCCATTTCCTGGGTGAAACTCAGGTTGGTGAGCAGTTTGCCGACGTTCGGACAGGCCTGTGCATAACCTTTGCGGGTCAGGGTGTGAACACTGCCGGTGTCGCCGAAGTACTTCTCGCCGCCCTTCAGGTAATGCATTTTCAGTTGCACGTTCATCGGGTGCGGGGTCCAGCCGAGGAACGTCACGAACTTCTGTTTTTTCACCGCGCGAGACACTTCCGCCAGCATTGCCTGCTCGCTGGACTCGACCAGTTTCCACTGGCCCATGTCGAAGTCGTTCTTCTTGATGATTTCCTGCAACGAGATGTTGGCGGGAGCGCCGGAGCCGATGCCGTAGATCTTCTTGTCGAACTTGTCGGCGTATTTGTTCAGGTCGGCAAAGTTATGCACACCCGCGTCCCAGACGTAATCCGGGACGGCGAGCGTGAATTCGGTGCCATCCAGGTTCTTCGCCAGTTGAGTGACATCGCCGGTGGCCACGAACTTGTCGTAGAAGCCCTGTTGTGCCGGCATCCAGTTACCGAGAAACACATCGACCTGGCCATCTTTCAAGCCGCCAAAGGTGATCGGCACTGCAAGCGTGTCGACCTTGGCCTTGTAGCCCATGCCGTCCAGCAGAAACCCGGTGATGGCGTTGGTCGCGGCAATGTCGCTCCAGCCAGGGTCGGCCATTTTCACCGTCTCGCAACTCTGATCGGCATACGCCGACGCACTGCCCAGAGCCAGAAGCCCGACCGTCATTGCTGTGGATAACCTACGCATGGCATTCCCCTTAACATTATTGGTTTTGGCAGGGTTGTGGATAACGTGCTTTACGCTCCAGATCGTCGAGGTCGATGTGGTTGCGCATGTACTGCTGACTGGCGTCCACCAGTGGCTGGTGATCCCAGCTCTTCAGCTTGCCGATGGTTAATGTCTCGGCGACAAAACGTCGGCGTCGCTGGCTGGCGAGCACTTGTTGGTGGATCGCCGGGATATCCCATTTGGCCCGGGCTTCGGCGATAAATTCATCGAAAAGCGAACTATGTTGCGGCGATTGGCTGAGTTCTTCCAGTTCGCGCGGGTCGTTGTGTACGTCGAAGAGTAGGCAAGGGTCGTCCTCGCTGTAGATGAATTTGTAGTCGCCGCGGCGAATCATCATCAGCGGGCTGATGGTGCCTTCGGCCATGTACTCGCCGAAGACCTCGTCATGACCGCCCTGCCCTTGCAGGTGCGAAACCAGCGAGCGGCCATCCAGCGGCAGCCCCGGCTCCAGCGAACCCCCGGCCAGTTCCACGAAGGTCGGCAACAGATCAGCAGTGGAGACCGCCGCGCTGACCCGGCCAGCCCCGAATTGCCCCGGCGCACTGATCAACAGCGGCACGCGGGCGGCCATTTCGTACCAGTGCATTTTGTACCAGAGACCCCGCTCGCCGAGCATGTCGCCGTGGTCGCCAGAGAACACGATGATGGTGTCGTCGATCAGGCCGGTTTCCTCGAGTGTTTGCAGGAGTTTGCCGACGTTGCTGTCGATATAGCTGCACGCACCGAAATATGCACGACGCGCATCGCGGATCTTATCCACAGGCAGCGGTTTGTCCCACAGGTCGTAAACCTTGAGCAAACGCTGGGAGTGCGGATCAAGTTCGGTCTGCGCCGGAGTTTCGGGTAACGGGATGTCGGCGTCGTTGTACATATCCCAGAAAGCCTTGGGAATGGTGTACGGGTCGTGTGGGTGGGTCATCGAAACGGTCAGGCAAAACGGCTGATCTCCCTCCTCGCGGATGTGATCGAACAAATACTGCTGAGCCTTGAACACCACCTCTTCGTCGAAATCCAGCTGATTGGTGCGCACGCACGGCCCGGCTTGCAACACTGAAGACATGTTGTGAAACCAGGTCGGACGCACGTCTGGTTCGTCCCAGTTCACAGACCAGCCGTAATCGGCCGGGTAGATATCGCTGGTCAGGCGTTCTTCATAGCCGTGCAGCTGATCCGGTCCGCAGAAATGCATCTTGCCCGACAGCGCGGTGCGGTAGCCGAGTCGACGCAGGTAGTGGGCATAAGTCGGTACGTCGGCGGGGAAATCGGCTGCGTTGTCGTAGGCGCCGATCTTGCTCGGCAACTGACCGCTGACCAGGGTAAAACGCGACGGCGCGCACAGTGGGCTGTTGCAATAAGCGGCGTCGAACACCACGCCTTCGGCGGCGAGGCGGCTGAGATTAGGCAGTTTGATGGGCGAAGGGCCGTAAAACGGCAACATTGGCGCGGCCATCTGATCGGCCATGATGAAAAGAATATTCTTGCGCTTCATGTGATCGCGGCATTCCATAGTGAATATTTATGCGGGAGTGCTGCGATCGAGCATGTAGCCCATGCAATTTGTGGTAAAGCCCATGCGCGGCAATGACTAGGATAAGCACAGCTTATGTATGACGCCCTTGGTGATTTGTCTCTGGATTTGCTTCGCGCCTTTGAAGCGGCGGCCCGTCAACGCAGCTTTACGGCGGCCGCAGTGGAGCTTGGCACCACGCAACCGGCCATCAGCCAGCAGATCAAACGGTTGGAAGAGCAACTCGGGACGCGGCTGTTCGACCGAATCTATCGCGGCATCGAACTGACCGAAGCCGGGACGATCCTGTTTGAGCAGGTTCAGCTTGGATTGCAGAACATCGACGCAGGATTGAGCGCGATCAGCGCACAGCACCAACATGAAGTGCTGCAGGTCGCCACCGATTTCGCCTTCGCCGCGTATTGGCTGATGCCGCGCTTGCACCGCTTTCATGCCGCCAATCCTCAAGTGGATGTCAGCCTGGTCACCAGCGAACGCAGCCTCAATATGCTGCGCACCGATATTGATGTGGCGGTGTTGTTTGGTGATGGCCGATTCAAGCAGGGCGAAAGCCATTGGCTGTTCAGCGAAGAAGTCTTTCCGGTGTGCAGCCCGCTGCTGTTGAAGGATCGTCCCCTGCCCTTGCCATCCCAGTCATTGCTCGAGTTCCCGCTGCTGCACCTTCGAGGCGAAAACAGCAGCAACTGGTTCGACTGGAGCGGCGTGTTTCGAGAGCTCGGGATCGCTTCGGCACCCGCGCCGGGACAATTACGCTTCGACAATTACACGCTGTTGATTCAAGCGGCGATTGGCGGCCAAGGGGTGGCGATTGGGTGGCGGCACCTTGTGGATAACTTGCTGGCGCAAGGTTTGTTGTGCCGACCGATTGCGGAAACGGTGATTTCCAGGCTCGGCTATTACGTGGTCCTGCCCCAGCGAAAACGGCGTGGAGCGCTGATTCAACAGTTTGTGGACTGGCTGATGGCTGAGCAGGCCAGCAGTGCGCAATCGCTCAATGGACTGCCTTTGCCCTCGATTGCGGTGTGAAAGCTAAAAGATCGCAGCCTTCGGCAGCTCTTACCTTGGAATGCGTTCCTCTGTAGGAGCTGCCGCAGGCTGCGATCTTTACGATTCTGAAGTCGCGACGAAGGTTACGTGTTCGCCGACATGCAGGTTCAACCGCAACTCATCGGCAATCCCGACCGCCACCCGGCTTAACCGTTCAAGCGGTTCGGCGAGGCCCGGTTCCAGGCTGCTGCTGACGTGGCTGAAATGTTCGATGGTCAGCCCGGGCACCCCGCGCGGCGCATTCACCAGCGTCCAGTGCAAGGTGCTGCTTTGCAGGGCCTCGCGGATTTCTTCGGCGGCGTGGCGTTGCAGTCGATCTTCTATCTCCGGATCATCCAGTGCCTCGAAATCTCCGACCAGAAACAACCGGGCAATTCCCGAGGCCTGCATGCCATCAATCAGAGCATCCACCGCCAGCACTTGCTCGACCGGGCCGGGCACGATGGATTTTTCCACGTGCTCGCTGTTCATCGGCAATCCGGGTGCATCCAGCAGACAGATCACCGCCGAACACCCGGCGACGCTCTGCTTGACCCGCTTGGCGTCGAACAAATCACCGGTCTTGGTCCGCAATCCCGGGCGCGGCGCGAGCGCCGTCAAATCATCGAGAATCGCGATCACTTCATGTTGGCGCCGCAGCATTTCAGCCATCAGCGCACTGCCCAGGCTACTCATGGCACCATAAAGCACCACTTTCACCACCGGGGTTTCGGCATTTTTCATGGCCGTGCTCCGTTCTTCCTGTCTATATGGCGTGTGACCTTTGGGAAACAACGCCGGTTCGACTCGGTTCAGAGGGTTTCAAATGCAGCGGATCAAGGGCTACCACGCCCATGTCTACTTCGACGCCAGCACCCTTCCTCAGGCGCGAGCCTTGTGTGAGCAGGCGGCGCAACTGTTTCCACTGAAGATGGGGCGCGTCCATGAACGCCCGGTGGGCCCGCACCCGGACTGGAGCTGCCAGTTGGCTTTCGAGCCGCAATACATCGGCGACGTGCTGCCCTGGCTTGCGCTGAACCGCAAGGGTTTGGTGGTGTTCCTGCACCCCGACACCGGCGACGATCTGCTCGACCACACCGAGCATGCCATCTGGATGGGCGCGATTCGGCCACTGGATCTGTCTATTTTTTGATCAGTTTACAACTGTTCCTCGGCTTCGCCGGGCAAATGTTCGTCCAGATGCAGCCAAGGCAGTCGGTTGTCAGTCCAGATATGCCTTTCGGCGGGTGCGTGCTCGGGATGATCGAGGGTGGCGATGGTCACGTCGATGCTGTCCGGGCTCAGGCGCGTGACCAGCGCCAGCTGCGCCCCACAGCTTGAGCAGAAATACCGCACGCAGGTTGTTGAAGAGTCGTACTGCGCCGGCGTGCCTTTCACCCATTCAAAGGCTGACGCGGGCACGGTGATCCAGGTGGTCACGATCCCGCCGCTGACCCGTCGGCAAATCGAACAATGACAGTGGGCGATATCGTGCAAAGGCCCGCTGAATTGATAGCGCAGATGTCCGCAGTGGCAGCCGCCCGTATGAATTTCGGCCATGTTTTGTCCTCCTGCCCTGTTTTCAGGGACTTCAAACCCGTCCGACGACCGGTTGCACATCTGGTCAATGCTTTCATCCGCGAAAGCTGGGTGAAAGCTTCCCCGATTAGGATCGCCCCCACTACCGGCAACAGACCGGTCGGCCAATGCCAGTGTTTTATCGCTCGCACAGCCCATTTAACAACAACAATGGTGATCCTGATGTCCTCTTCTACCCGCCGCTTCGCTGTCACTCCGCCCATACGCCTCGTGCTTCCCGTTCTGCGCTGACCCACCCGGTTCGCCCATTCCCTAGCCGCGCTATGCCTGGAGTATTCCCATGCTGACTTTCCTTGGCTTTGCCATGGTCATCACGTTCATGTTCCTGATCATGACCAAGCGCCTGTCCGCGCTGATCGCTCTGATCATCATTCCGATCCTGTTCGCGCTGTTCGGTGGCTTTGCGCCGAAGATCGGCCCGATGATGCTCGAAGGCATCACCAAGCTCGCACCGACCGGTGTGATGCTGATGTTCGCCATTCTGTACTTCGCCTTGATGATCGATTCCGGCCTGTTCGACCCGGCCGTGCGCAAGATCCTCAAACTGGTCAAGGGCGACCCGTTGAAAGTTTCGGTCGGCACCGCCGTACTGGCGCTCGTCGTCTCCCTCGATGGTGACGGCGCGACCACTTACATGATCTGCGTGGCCGCCATGTTGCCGCTCTACAGCCGCATCGGCATGAGCCCGCGGATCATGGCCGGCCTGATCATCCTCGCTGGTGGCGTGATGAACATGACACCTTGGGGCGGCCCGACCGCACGTGCGGCCAGTGCGCTGCATGTGGACCCGTCGGATATCTTCGTACCGATGATTCCGGCGATGGCTGCCGGGGTGCTGGCAATTCTCGTGATCGCCTACTTCTACGGCAAGCGTGAGCGTGCGCGTCTAGGTGAGCTGCACCTGGTGGGCGATGAAATCGACCACAGTGAAATCAGCGTTTCGCAATTCCCGGATGCCCGTCGTCCGAAGTTGATCTGGTTCAACGGCGCCCTGACCCTGGGCCTGATGTGCACCCTGGTCGCCGGTCTGTTGCCGCTGCCGGTGTTGTTCATGGTGGCGTTCAGTATTGCCATGATCGTCAACTACCCGTGCCTGCAACAGCAGAAGGACCGCGTCGCGGCCCACGCCGGTAGCGTGCTGGCGGTGGTCGGGTTGATCTTTGCCGCGGGCATCTTCACCGGTATCCTGACGGGCACCGGTATGGTCGACGCGATGTCGAAAAGCCTGCTGGCGGTCATCCCGGATTTTCTCGGCCCGTATCTGGCCGTGATCACTGCGCTGGTAAGCATGCCGTTCACGTTCTTCATGTCGAACGATGCATTTTATTACGGCGTGTTACCGGTACTTGCGGAAGCCGCCAGTCATTACGGTATAACCGCGGTTGAAATGGCACGTGCCTCGATCGTCGGTCAGCCCGTCCACTTGTTGAGCCCGCTGGTACCATCGACCTACTTGTTGGTGGCCCTGGCCGGTATCGACTTCGGTGACCATCAGCGCTTCACCCTGAAATGGGCAGTGCTGGTGTGCATGTGCATACTGGTTGCCGCGTTGCTGATGGGGATTTTTCCGCTGTTCAGCACTCTATAAGCCCAAGACTCACCATGACGGGTCCAGGCTTTGCTGTTTGAAGCCCGGGCCCTTCGTGGTTTAACAATCGCTCAAAGGAATACACATGGAATGGCTGACCAACCCTGAAATCTGGGTTGCCTTCTTCACCCTGACCGCCCTGGAAATCGTCCTGGGTATCGATAACATCATCATGATTTCGATCCTGGTCAGCCGCATGCCCAAGCACATGCAACAGCGCACCCGGATTTTCGGCCTGGCACTGGCCATGGTCACGCGGATCCTGTTGCTGCTGTCGATCACCTGGGTCATGCGCCTTACCGCCGACTTGTTCGAAGTGTTCGGCCAAGGCATTTCCGGGCGAGACCTGATCCTGTTCTTCGGTGGTCTGTTCCTGCTGTGGAAGAGTTCGCAAGAGATGTACCACGCACTGGAAGGTGAAGACGAAACCCATGAGGAACCGACCGGCAAGGGCGGCAACTTCCTCTACACCATCATCCAGATTGCGATCATCGACATCGTGTTCTCCCTGGATTCGGTGATTACCGCTGTCGGTATGGTTTCCCATGTCCCAGTCATGGTCGCGGCGATCATCGTTGCCGTTCTGGTGATGATGCTGGCGGCTGGCACCATCAGTGAATTCATCGACAAGCACCCGTCGCTGAAAATGCTGGCACTGTCGTTCCTGTTGCTGGTCGGTACCGTGCTGATTGCCGAGTCCTTCGAAGTGCACTTGCCAAAAGGCTACGTTTACTTCGCCATGGCGTTCTCGCTGGCGGTGGAAGCGATCAACATCAAGATGCGCAGCGCGATGATGAAAAAGAAGAAGCAGCAGGACCCAGTGAAACTGCGCAAGGATGTTCCGGGTCAGTAACCCGAATGCCATGTGATGACAAAGGGGCCTTCGGGCCCCTTTTTCATATCTGCATCAACCTGTTTTCATGACAGTTTTGTTTCAATCGCTTCTTTAGCTGTGCGATGCTGGCGCGCAGACCGTTAGCCAACTACAGCTTAAGTACAGAACGTAGAAGAACGCGCGGCACCGTCAACTTGCCCCTTTGGGGCGCTACCGCCACAGGGGGCCTGCATGCTCACCCTGCTCAATTTGTTATCTGCCGTGGCCTTGTTGATTTGGGGCACGCACATCGTCCGAACCGGCATCCTGCGGGTCTACGGTTCCAACCTGCGCCATGTGATTGGCCGGAACATGTCCAAGCGCTGGCTGGCGTTCATCTCGGGGATCGTCGTGACAGCGATGGTCCAGAGCAGCAACGCCACCGCCATGCTCGTCACCTCCTTTGTCGGTCAGGGCCTGATGGCGCTGACCCCGGCCCTGGCGACGATGCTCGGGGCCGACGTCGGTACCGCGCTGATGGCGCGGGTGCTGACCCTCGACCTGTCATGGCTGTCGCCGCTGCTGATCTTTCTTGGGGTGATTTTCTTCCTGTCGCGCAAACAGACCCGGGTCGGACAGATGGGCCGGGTCAGTATCGGACTGGGGCTGATCATTCTGGCGCTGCAACTGATCGTCGAGGCTGCCGCGCCGATCACCCAGGCCCAAGGCGTGAAGGTTATTTTTGCCTCGCTGACCGGCGACATCCTGCTGGATGCCTTGGTCGGCGCGCTGTTCGCAATGGTTTCCTACTCCAGCCTGGCCGCCGTCCTGCTGACGGCGACCCTGGCCGGTGCCGCAGTGATCAGCCTGCCCGTGGCTATCGGCCTGGTGATCGGCGCCAACATCGGCAGCGGCATCCTCGCCTTCCTCAGCACCAGCATGCAGAACGCCGCTGGTCGTCAGGTGGCGTTGGGCAGCCTGCTCTACAAACTGATCGGCCTGTTACTGATCATTCCGGTGCTCGACCCGTTGGTGCACTGGATCGACAGTCTGGACTTCAGCCCACAGGAAATGGTCATTGGCTTTCACCTGCTCTACAACACCGCGCGCTGCCTGTTTTTGCTGCCGAGTGTCGGACCGATGGCCAGGTTCTGTGCGTGGGTGCTGCCGGAGCGCCCACAAGTCAATGGCACCGCCAAACCGCGACATCTTGATCAAACAGCGCTGGTCACGCCCAGCCTGGCGCTGGCCAATGCCGCCCGGGAAACCCTGCGCATCGGTGACCTGATCGACAACATGCTCGAGGCCATGCTCGACGTGCTGAACGGCAAGCAAACCGCCATTACCCAGGAAATGCGGCGCCTGACCGATGATGTGGAATCGCTCTACGGCGCCATCAAACTGTATCTGGCACAAATGCCCCGTGAAGACCTCAGCGAGCAGGACAGCCGGCGCTGGGCGGAAATCATCGAGCTGGCGATCAACCTTAAACTCGCCAGCGACCTCATCGAACGCATGCTGCGCAAGGTTCAGCAGCAGAAAACCTCACAGCGTCGGTCTTTTTCCGAGGTCGGCCTGGAAGAGTTGGCGGGGCTGCACAGTCAGTTGATATCCAACCTGCGCCTGGGATTGTCGGTGTTCCTCAGTGCCGATAAGGAAAGTGCCCGCCAGTTATTGCGTGAGAAACGTCGCTTTCGCGCACAGGAACGGCGCCTGGCCCATGCTCACGTCAGCCGTTTGCAACGTAAGATCGTGCAGAGTATCGAAACCAGCTCGTTGCACCTTGAGTTGATTGCCGACATGAAGCGTCTGAATTCGCTGTTTTGCAGCAGCGCCTATGTGGTGCTGGAAACTGCCGACATCGGCGCCCTGGCGGTCGACGATTTCGCTGACATCACTCATTCACCCTGAACGTCCACAGTTGCCTGAAGTCTGTTGAACTTACGCTAGCCGTATGGAAACTCGTTATGCGTTGTCTGTTGTTCGCCTGTCTGTTGCTTGGCTCATTCCCTTCATTTGCCCTGGATCGCTTTCAGGTCGAGGGTTACACGCTGCCCAACGGCCTGCAATTGTTGCTCAAACCCGGCACCGAGCGCGGGCATGTCGCGATTCGTCTGGTGGTCGGCGTCGGCATCGATGATTTCAGTTGTGCCGACAAAGAGCTGCCGCACCTGCTTGAGCACTTGCTGTTCAGCGGCATCGACGCCACGGGCGAAGGCGGGCTGGAAGAACGCATGCAGGCCCTGGGTGGCGAGTGGAACGCTTACACCAGCAATGCCGACACGACGTTCGTCATCGAAGCCCCGGCGAAAAATCAGCGCAAGGTCCTCGACCTGCTGCTGGCGCTGCTGACCCAGACCCGAATCGACGACAACGCCATCAACGCCGCCAAACAAGTGGTCGAGCGCGAAGACGGCGGCCATTACTCGCACCTGCAACGCTGGCTGGATCGCCAGGATCTTGGCCACACGGCGAGTAATCAGCTGGCGGTGGAACTGGGCCTCAAATGCCCCGAGCGGCCTGAGGTCGATCACCTGACCCGCGATCAGGTGGAAAAGGTACGCAAGGCCTGGTACGCGCCCAACAACATGACCCTGATCGTGGTCGGCGACCTCGACCGGTTGCTGCCGGCCTATCTGGAACGGTCTTATGGCGCGCTTGAAGCGGTCGACCCGACCGAACACCCGCCCCTGCCGGCTATCCAGGCCAGTGCTGACCATGAGCGCACCCTGAGTCACGGTTTTGTCGGCGGCAGTGCCAAGTTGCATTGGCTGGTGCCAGAGCCGGTGCTGGAAGATCAGCACGACGAAACCTTCGACTTGCTCAAGGACTATCTGGACTGGGCGCTCTACCGCCAAATGCGCCTGGCCCATGGCTTGTCCTACGGGCCTTCGGCCGGGCGCGAGGTGTTTGGCGGCGTGGGCTTCATGAGCCTGAACGCGGACCTTGAGCGCGACGACGTGCCCGAGGCCGAACGGGTGCTGGATGATCTGAAGGCCGGGTTGCTCAGGGACGGTCTCAATGCCGACAGCTTCAACCGCCTCAAACAGGCCGCCATCGCCCGCCAGGCCTGGGCTGTGCAAGGCAACAGCGCGTTGGCCGATTATTACTGGAGTGCCCTTGGGGACTACGAGGACGGCCGTTTCGCCAACCCGGCCAAGGAACTGCAAGGGGTGACGCTGGCGGAAGCGAACAAGGCCATGCGTGAATTGCTCATGCAGCCGGGCTACCTGCGGATCGAACAGCCGTTGATCAGTGATGACCAGTTGATGTGGGCGATTGCCGGGGTGCTGGGGCTCATCGTATTGATGCTGCTGAGTTGGCGCTTGCATCGAAGGGCACCGCGAACCGTGTAGCAGCTGCCGAAGGCTGCGTTCGGCTGCGCAGCAGTCGCAAATCCGTTACGTCAGATATACCTGATGTATCGCGTTGAATGGTTTACGACTGCTTCGCAGCCGAACGCAGGCTACGCTAGCTGCTACAAGGGTTTTGTGATCGGACCGTAGCCCCTCGCCACGCCGCCCTCTCGGCGGTTACCCTGTCGGGGATTTTCCCCACGACTATTGCGAACCGCCGAATGCCTACTCTGACCCTATACGTCCAGCGCATCCTGGCACTGATGAAGCGCTACCCAGGGGTCATTGCGCTCGGCGGTTTCATTTCCGGGGTCGGCAGCTTCATTCTGGTCGATCGTCAGCAAGGCCTGGCGACCTGGATCACCATCATCATGGTGCTCAGCTGGATCTGGCTGATGCTGGAAAACAGCCTCACCAAGTTGTTCGCCAGGCTCTTCAAACGCGAAATTCCCCAGCCTTTGCTGCGTTACGCCACGCAGATGATCCACCAGGAAAGCCTGTTCTTCGTCCTGCCGTTCTTTTTCATCACCACCACCTGGAACAGCAGCCAGTTGTTCTTCACCGGGTTACTGTGTGTGGCTGCGCTGATTTCCATCATCGACCCGCTCTACTACAAATGGCTGGCCCCCCGGCGCTGGGCGTTCCTGGCGCTGCATACCCTGACGCTGTTCGCTGCACTGCTGACCGCCCTGCCCGTCATCCTGCACCTGACCACCGCTCAGAGCTTCAAACTGGCCCTGGGCACCGCCGTCGTGCTGTCGTTCCCGAGCCTGGCGTCGATCTTCCCGATTCGTACCGTGCGCAACGCGCTGGCGATTCTCAGTATCACGCTGGGCATCGGCGCGCTCGGTTGGGTGCTGCGATCCTGGGTGCCGCCGGCGACACTGTGGATGACTGACGTGGCGATCAGCACCCAAATGCAGGACCGCACCCCCGGCAAGAGCCTGGAAGAAGTCAGCGCCGAGCAGATTCGCGGAGGTGGGCTGTACGCGTACACCGCGATCAATGCCCCGCGAGGTCTGGCCGAACGGATTTATCACGTCTGGATGTTCAACGGCAAAGAGGTCGACCGCATTCCCCTGGACATCCACGGCGGGCGCAAGGAAGGCTATCGGGCCTGGACCCACAAACAGAATTTCCCCGGCAACCCCGCGGGTAAATGGCAGGTTCGGGTGCTGACCGAAGATGGCCAGGTCATCGGTGTGTTGCGCTTCGTGATAAAGGACAGCAAGCCTGCGACTGCCGCAAAGTAACCCGTTCGTGCTATTACGTAGATCTGCGTAATAGCCGATAAAGCACGGAGCTTATGACCAGCAGCACAATGGCCGGCAGTGCCCGACTGGACACCTCCCACTCCCCTGCTCAGTTGCGGGTCACGGGTGACTGGACGCTTGCCCATTACGCCGATCTCAAGCACCTGAGCGAAAAGCTTCACGGCCAATACGACGACAGCACTCACATCGACCTCAACGGCCTCGGCGCGCTCGACACCGCCGGTGCGTCGCTGCTGGTGGAGTTGCTCGGTTCCGAGCGTTTGGGCCGATCCGCCGAACACCCCGATTGCGAAATCGACGCTATTGCACCTTGGGTCTCGACCCGATGGAGCTGCTGGTGGTGCCGCGCGTGTTGGCCCTACTGGTCGCGCTGCCGATGCTGACCTTTCTGGCGATGCTTTCGGGGATCGTCGGCGGCGGTGTGGTGCGCGGTGTCGCTGGATATCTCGCCGGCGATGTTTCTGTCGCTGCTGCAATCGGACATCGGCGTTCAGCACTTTCTGGTTGGGATCGTCAAAGCGCCGATCTTCGCGTTCCTGATCGCCGCCATCGGCTGTCTTGAGGGCTTCGATCCTGCCCAAGTCCGAGCCGTCCGATGTCTATCGGTTGCCTTCGGACCAGAGCAGCCCGAAGATCGCCGTGATCCCTCAAGGTGATCTGATCAGCATCTACAAGGCTTCGCGTTGGAGCGACCCGGCACCGGTGTTGCTGCGCAATCGTCTGTTGGATGGTTTCCAGCGTGATGGTCGGGTGCCATTGCTGAGCACCGACGACAGCAATTTCCAGGCGGATCTTGAACTGGGCGGTAGCCTGCAGGCATTCCAGACTGAATACCAAGGAACGCACGCGAGCGTCGTCGTGCGTCTGGATGCGTTGCTGGTGCGCGGTTATGACCAGCGAATCCTCGCCAGCCGACGCTTCGAAGTGCGCCAGCCGTTGAGCGATGCGAAGGTGCCGGCGGTGGTGGCCGGGTTTGGCCAGGCCAGTGACCTGTTAACGGCGCAGGTGGTGGCTTGGGCAGTGGAGCAAGGTCAAAAGCTCGCGCCTGCCGCCAGAAACGCCGCGAATCCCTTGTAGCAGCTGGCGCAGCCTGCGTTCGGCTGCGAAGCAGTCGCAAAACCAGACACCGCGATCCACCTGATAGATGCGGGATAACGGATTGACGACTGCTTCGCAGCCGAACGCAGGCTGCGCCAGCTGCTACAGGTTTTTGGTTAGCCGAAGAACCAGTAACAAACGCCGATCGCGCCGAGAACGCCGGCAAGCTCCGCCAGCAACGCACACCCCACCGCATGCCGCGCCCGCTGGATCCCCACCGCGCCGAAGTACACCGCCAATACATAGAAGGTCGTTTCGGTACTGCCCTGAATCGTCGCCGCCACCAGCGCCGGGAAGCTGTCCACGCCAGACGTTTTCATGGTTTCGATCAGCATCGCCCGGGCGGCACTGCCGGAGAACGGCTTGACCATGGCGGTCGGCAGCGCATCGACGAAGCGCGTGTCCCAACCGGCCCACTCCACCAGATGCCGAATCCCGTCCAGGCCAAAGTCCAGCGCTCCGGATGCCCGCAGCACGCCGACGGCACAGAGCATGGCCACTAGATACGGCAGCAGGTTCTTGGCCACGTCGAAGCCTTCTTTGGCGCCTTCGACGAACGCTTCGTACACCTTCACCTTACGTAACGCGCCGATCACCAGAAACAACATGATCAGCCCGAACAGCGTCACGTTGCCGAGGATAGAAGACAAACTCGCCAGAGCGGTCGCCGAGAGCGTCGCCAGCAACGCCATGAAGCTACCCAGTATCAGGGCGCCGGGAATCAAGTACGCGAGCACCACCGGGTCCCACAGGCGCAGACGCTGCATGAACGCCACCGACAGCAGACCGACCAATGTCGAGCAACTGGTGGCGAGCAGGATCGGCAGGAACACCAGGGTCGGATCGGGCGCACCTTGCTGGGCGCGGTACATGAAGATCGTCACCGGCAGCAGGGTCAGGGAGGAGGCGTTGAGCACCAGGAACAGGATCTGCGCGTTGCTGGCGATGGTGTCGCTGGGGTTGAGCTCTTGCAGCGCCTTCATGGCTTTAAGGCCGATCGGCGTGGCGGCGTTGTCCAGGCCCAGGCCGTTGGCGGCGAAGTTCAGCGTGATCAGGCCGATGGCTGGGTGCCCGGCCGGCACTCCCGGCATCAGACGCAGGAACAACGGGCCCAGCGCTCTGGCCAGCCACTCGACGATCCCGGCCTTCTCGGCAATCCGCAGAAAGCCCAGCCAGAGCGTCAGGGTGCCGAACAACAGGACCATGACTTCGACCGACAACTTGGCCATGGCGAAAATGCTTTCCACCATCGCCGCGAAGATCCCGGCGTTACCGCCGATCAGCCATTGCGCCAGTGCCGAAACGGCAGCCACGATGAAGAAGCTTAGCCACAGGCCATTTAGCATCAGTCAAATCCCCCAAAGAATGGCGAATGATAGCGGGGTAGCCAGAAACGACAAACCCCGGATTTCTCCGGGGTTTGTTTGTGCGATATACGCGGACCAGTGTGGGAGCGAGCTTGCTCGCGAATACGGAGTGTCAGTCGACCTATTTGCTGAATGACACACCGCTTTCGCGAGCAAGCCCGCTCCCACAAGGGACCTGCTTAATTGCTGGGAATCTCGCCAGCCGGCAATTTTTCCTTGCTGCGCCAGTGCGGCAAGGAGTTCCAGTAGCGCTGGCCCTTGGCATCGTCGTACATGCCTTCCCAGCGGGAGATGACCAGCACGGCCAAGGCATTGCCGATCACGTTCAGTGCGGTACGGGCCATGTCCATGATGCGGTCGACACCGGCGATGAACGCCAGGCCTTCGAGCGGAATACCCACGCTGCCCAGGGTGGCCAACAGCACCACAAAGGACACACCCGGTACGCCGGCGATGCCTTTGGAGGTGACCATCAGGGTCAGCACCAGCAGCAATTGCTGACTGATCGACAGATCAATGCCGTAGAGCTGGGCAATGAAAATTGCCGCAATGCTCTGGTACAGGGTCGAACCGTCGAGGTTGAACGAGTAGCCGGTCGGTACCACGAAGCTGCAAATGGCTTTCGGCGCGCCGTAGGCTTCCATTTTCTCGATCACGCGTGGCAGCACGGTTTCGGAACTGGCGGTGGAGTAGGCCAGCACCAGCTCATCCTTGAAGATGCGCATCAGCTTGATCACCGAGAAGCCGAACAGGCGAGCGATCAGGCCCAGCACCACGAAGGCGAAGAAGGCGATGGCGACGTAAACCAGGATCACCAGTTTGGCCAGCGGCACCAGAGAGGCGAAGCCGAAGTTGGCCACGGTCACCGCGATCAGTGCGAAAACGCCGATCGGGGCGTAGTTCATGATCATGTGAGTGACTTTGAACATGCTTTCCGACACGCCCTGGAACATCTTCACCAGCGGCTCGCGCAGGTCCGATTGCAGGCTCGACAGACCGAGGCCGAACAATACGGAGAAGAAGATGATCGGCAGCATCTCGCCGCGGGCCATGGCCGCGAAGATGTTCGACGGGATCAGGTTGAGGATGGTTTCGATGAACGCATGTTCATGCTGAACCTCGGCGGCAGTGGCCTGGTACTTGGAAATATCTACGGTACCCAGGGTGCTCATGTCGATGCCTGTGCCCGGATGGAACACGTTGGCCAGCATCAGACCGACCACGATGGCAATGGTGGTGACGATCTCGAAGTAAATGATGGTCTTCAGACCGATACGCCCGAGCTTCTTCGCGTCGCCGACGCCTGCAATACCGACGATCAGCGAAGAGATTACGATCGGGATCACAATCATCTTGATCAGACGGATAAAGATATCGCCTGCTGGTTGCAGGACGTTGCTGATCCACCAGGCTTTTTCGGCACTGAAATGGTTGAGCAGCGCACCGATTGCAATCCCCAATACCAGACCGATGAGGATCTGCCAGGCGAGGCTAAGCTTTGCCTTCTTCATATCTTTACCCTTACTTGCGTTTGACTCAGACAGATGCAAGAACTGGAACGCTTGTGGCGAAAAAGTCTTGTACATCTACCCCCGTATAAGGTGCCCCGGAGCGCTTGTTATCGGCTCTCTGGCAGGCGAAAAAAGGCGCAACTATTCAGATGCAAGGAAGCGACGTCTAATGCCGTAAACGCCTACCCTATGCCGAATCGGCATGAGCTTTTTGATCTGAAACTCGCGTCCCAACCGGTTCGAATACGACATTTCGGCAGGCATAAGTGCCGTGAACCGGCCATCGCAGAGGAGGTTGGTTGTTTTTTGAACAAGGGGGTGTGGGCTAAAATTTGGGAAAAAGCCTACGTTTAAGCGCGAAAATTCTCGGTCTTCGAGTCGCAGTTTTCTCGATATACGGTCACCAAAGAAACACCGCGAAATGGTTTTGCGAGGGAGCAACGGAGGCGAAGCGAGGATGCGAGCAGAGCGCTCTAAGACAACGCTTTGCGCTGAGGAAGCTCTTCGCAAGTCCGTCGATCCATGAGTGACCGGCGAACTTGCGTCGCAGCTTCTGCCTGACCCGGCCCTTGCGCAGGCACTCCCTGTACCCGTAGGTCACTCCGCCCCTGAAACAGGCAGAACGTCCCGGCCCCTTGATCATGCGTCTACCGTCCTCGGGCGGCGCAGTGGAAAGAAGCCATGCTGCTTCTTTCATGTTACGAATTCAGTACCAGTGTGGATCTTTCTTCAGCTGTTCCATCAACAAGTCCTGCATACCCTGGACCGGCTTTCCAAGAAAGCGGTAGTCGGCATGTCGCGTGGGCGACTTGTCGGCCGGCAGCCCCGCAGGCACTTCGACCAGCATGGCGTAGGCATCCTTCTTGTCGAAGCTGACGGCAACGATCAAGCGCTTGTTGAGGCATGTCGCCTGCGATTCGCACAACGGCCCAACCAGATACTTTTCGCCATCTTCTTCAACCGCATTCATTTGCTCGGCGTCGCCGGACAGGTTCATGACCCATTCCGGCAGGCGTTCTTCCTTCTTCACCACGCCTTGCCAGGTTTCACGGTACTGCGGGTCTGCATTTAGCAACTCATTGACCCGCGCCTGGCCGTCATTGGCCGCTGTTGCCATGGCACTGCCGCCCAGAAGCAGGGCGGCTGCCAGTGTCTTTAACAAAACGCTCATATTCACCCTCGACCGCGACGGCCAAAGAAGAAGGAAGCAATGAACATCACCAGGAACACGACAAAGAGAATCTTGGCGATACCCGTGGCGGTGCCCGCGATACCACCGAAGCCCAGTACCGCAGCGATGATGGCAATGATCAAGAATGTGATTGCCCAGCTCAACATGGTGATTCTCCTTACGCTTCTATTAGAGATGTTGCTTGTGGTGCTTTTCCCGGCGCATCGAACGCGCCAAGTTCATGTGTTTAGAACACCCAACGTTCCTGGCGAGGCATCTCATCCGCAGGCTGAGCCTGGTCGACGTCCATCATTCGCATTGGGGGGCTGTCAGCCTGGTGACTGCTGGCCGCGCTGAAATGGGTTTGGGTCGGGTGCTGCATCGACAAGCGTGGCGCTTCTTGCTGCTGGCTCTGCTCCCAGCGCTGAAACTGCTGGCCGCCGATCAAGGTGATTAATAGCGCCAGAACAGCAAACAGACCTTGCTGGAGATGCAGTGGCGAGATACGCAACTGGGCGGCACGTTGGCGACTCATCCTGAAGCTCCTCCCACACTGTGGTGATCTTGTGAGGGCGACTTTTTAAATGCCCTGGTTCATCACGCTATTGCAGCCTGCATGCCAGCTTTTCACGAGAACAAAATCCAATAAAATCAGATGGTTATGAATGATGTGGAAATCGGTTCGGACGCATCTTGCACGATGGTCCATTTGAAGTCGTGCGTAATGCACGATGGACTCGTAGGAACTTTCAATATTTTTGAATTGCGAGGAGGGCGTGGATGTCACAAGGGGACACTGGCAATCGCCTGCGAACCGGCTATCTGATAAAAAAACAACAAAATCAGGCGATTAGCCGTAGGGTGAGGAGAGAGCTACGCTGCTGTGGCTGGAATCGACCAGAATCAACCATGCAACTTGCCCGATTATTCCGGGACTAACCAAGATCATTCATGAAGGAGCGTAGGAAAATGGAGTCAGCCACTGAGCATCAAGGCCGCATTTTGCTGGTGGACGATGAGTCCGCCATCCTGCGTACTTTCCGTTATTGCCTCGAAGATGAAGGCTACAGCGTCGCTACCGCCAACAGCGCTGCCCAGGCTGATGCACTGCTTCAGCGCCAAGTCTTCGACCTGTGCTTCCTCGATTTGCGTCTGGGTGAAGACAATGGCCTCGATGTGCTGGCCCAAATGCGCATTCAGGCGCCGTGGATGAGGGTGGTGATCGTCACCGCTCATTCGGCCGTGGACACGGCGGTCGATGCCATTCAGGCCGGGGCCGCCGACTATCTGGTCAAGCCTTGCAGCCCCGACCAATTGCGACTGGCCACCGCCAAGCAGCTGGAAGTGCGGCAACTGTCAGCACGTCTGGAAGCCCTTGAAGGCGAAGTGCGCAAACCCAAGGATGGCCTGGACTCTCACAGCCCGGCGATGAAAGTCGTGCTCGAAACCGCCCGCCAGGTGGCCAGCACCGATGCCAATATTTTGATTCTCGGCGAGTCCGGTACCGGTAAAGGCGAACTGTCCCAAGCCATTCACGGCTGGAGCAAGCGCGCGAAGAAATCCTGCATCACGATCAACTGCCCGTCCCTGACCGCCGAACTGATGGAAAGCGAGCTCTTCGGCCACAGCCGTGGCGCGTTCACCGGGGCCAGCGAAAGTACTCTGGGTCGTGTCAATCAGGCCGACGGTGGGACGCTGTTTCTTGACGAGATCGGCGATTTTCCGTTGGTTTTGCAACCAAAACTACTGCGTTTCATCCAGGATAAAGAATACGAACGGGTGGGCGACCCGGTCACCCGCCGCGCCGATGTGCGCATCCTCGCGGCCACTAACCAGAACCTCGAAGACATGGTCCGCGATGGCCGTTTCCGCGAAGACCTGCTCTACCGCCTGAACGTCATCACCTTGCACCTGCCACCACTGCGCGAACGCAGGGAAGATATTCTGAACCTGGCCGATCGTTTTCTGGCCCGTTTTGTCAAGGAATACGCGCGTCCGGCTCGGGGCTTCAGCGACGAAGCCCGTGAAGCGCTGCTCGGCTACCGCTGGCCGGGGAACATTCGCGAACTGCGCAACGTTGTGGAGCGGGCAAGCATCATTTGTCCCCAGGAACGGGTGGAGATCAGTCACTTGGGCATGGCTGAAACCCCGGTCAACAACGCTCCTCGCATCGGCGCTGCGCTGAGTCTGGATGAATTGGAAAAAGCCCACATCGGAGCGGTACTCGCCACTGCAGATACGCTGGACCAGGCCGCCAAGACCCTGGGTATCGATGCCTCGACGTTGTACCGAAAACGCAAGCAGTACAACTTGTGAGCTGTCTCCGATGAGACTGGCGATGAAGTTGCGCACGCGGCTGTTTCTGAGTATTTCAGCACTGATCACCGTTGCGCTGCTTGGGCTGTTGCTCGGGCTGGTCAGCGTGATGCAGATGGCGAGTTCCCAGGAAGCGCTGATTCGCAATAATTTCGTCACGCTCGACCTGGGACTGAAATTGCGTCAGACCTTGGGCGATCAGCTGATGATCATGCTCAGCGAGAAGCCGGATCCTGCAGCGTTCGAGGCGTCCAAGCAGCATTACTTTCAGTTGCTTGATGACGGCATTGTCCATGCCCAGGCTGGCGATGAGCGCCAGCACGGTTTTGAACAGGCCAAGGCTGACTACCTGAGCTTTCTACAGGCATACGACCTGTCACGTGACTCGATGCAGGTGTTGAGTGGCAACAAAGAACTCACCGAAAAATTCAATGCGCTGCGCAATGGTTTGATCGTCGAGCAACAGCGTGCGCTGGATAACATCAATGCCACCGAGCGCCAGGCTCGGGAGAGGGCGCTGCTGGTTGCCGGCCTGCTCGGGTTGGTGGGGTTGGCGGTGCTGATCATCGGTTTCGTCACTGCCCACGCTATTGCTCAACGTTTTGGTGCACCGATCGAGGCCCTGGTCCAGGCGGCGGACAACATCGGCAAAGGCAATTTCGAAGTGACGCTGCCGATTTCCTCGGGCGTGGAAATGAACCAGCTGACCAAGCGCTTCGGGATCATGGCCGAGGCCCTGCGCGAGCATCAGGCCACCAATGTCGATGAGCTGCTCGCAGGCCAGCAGCGTTTGCAGGCCGTGCTCGACAGCATCGACGATGGGTTGCTGATGATCGACCGCGAGGGACATCTGGAACACCTCAACCCAGTGGCGCAGCGTCAGTTGGGTTGGGACACCGATCGTGTCGGTCAAGGTCTGGGTACGGCGCTTGAGCGTCCCGAGCTCGATGAACAGCTGCAACTGGTGCTGCGCGGCGGCACCCTGGAGCGGGCGCCGGAGGACTTGAGTATCGAAGTCGACGGTGAATCGCGGTTGCTGACCTTTAGCCTGACGCCGGTCAGCCATACACAGGGCCATATTCTTGGCGCCGTGATGGTGCTGCATGACGTCACCGAACAGCGTGCATTTGAACGTGTGCGCAGTGAGTTCGTGCTGCGCGCCTCCCATGAATTGCGAACCCCGGTCACCGGGATGCACATGGCGTTCGGCCTGTTCCGCGAGCGCGCGCACTTTGCCAAGGACTCGCGTGAAGCTGATCTGCTGGACACCGTGAATGAAGAGATGCAGCGCTTGATGCAGTTGATCAACGACCTGCTGAACTTCTCCCGCTACCAGAACGGATTGCAGAAACTCACGTTGGCGCCGTGCTCCATCGAGGATTTGCTGGAGCAGGCCCGGGCACGTTTTGCCGGCCCCGCAAAAGAGCAGGGCATCGACCTGCTAGTGGAAGTGCAAGGGCCATTACCGCGATTGCAGGCCGATCAGCCGCAGCTCGACCGGGTGCTCGATAACCTGATCGACAACGCGTTGCGCCACACCGCTTCCGGCGGGCAAATACGTTTGCAGGCTCGACGCCATGGGGAGCGAGTGATTATCAGCGTCGAGGACAACGGCGAAGGCATTGCCTATGGTCAGCAGGGGCGGATTTTCGAACCCTTTGTACAGGTGGGTCGCAAGAAGGGCGGTGCCGGGCTCGGTCTGGCACTGTGTAAGGAAATCGTGCAGTTGCACGGCGGTCGGATGGGTGTTTATTCGCGGCCAGGGCAGGGTACTCAGTTCTATATGGCGCTGTCGGTATAAGCCGCAGCCTCTTCAGGCTTCGTCATCGAGACGTCGGGCTGCCAATCGGCGACCACGGGTAATCAGCTCGATGAACTGCACCGCACTCAATGCATGGGCGAATAGCCAACCCTGACCGAACTTCACGCCTTCACTGCTCAGAAGCGCCGCCTGGGATTCAAGTTCGATGCCCTCGGCAATCACCTTGAGTTGCAGGGCCTGGGCCATGTGAATGATGTGCGGGGCGACACCGCTACTTGCAGCGTCATGACCCAGCGCATCGATAAACGCCTTGTCGATTTTCAGGCAATCGACTGGCAGGGTTTGGAGATAGGCGAGGCTGCAATAGCCGGTGCCAAAGTCATCAATCAGCACTTGATGCCCGACATCCCGCAAGGCTTGCAGGTTTTCCCGGGCTACCACGACATCGATCAATCCCCGCTCGGTGACCTCAAAGGCAATTTGCTTTGCCGCGACGCGGTGCAAGGTCAGCAGTCGCGCCATTACCTGACCGATACGCGGCACCATGACGTCGCAGGCCGCCAGGTTGACCGATATGTACAGTTGCGGATTGGCCCGCAACAATTGACCCAGCTGTTCAAGCAGGCGTTGCAGGACGAAGTCGGTCATCTGGCGGATCTGGCCGGTGTTCTCCGCCATCGGAATAAACAGGTCGGGGCTGGTCAAGGTGCCGTCCGGCCTTCGCCAGCGCAGCAAGGCTTCTGCCCCGACACAGTTGCGGCTGTCGAGGTCGAAGATCGGTTGATACAGCACCTGCAATTCGCCTCGTCGTATGGCGCCACTCAGTTCGGCGTCCAGCGACTGTCTTTGGCGCACCAGCAGAAGCACCAGAAAACCCACGCATAAGGCGAGTGCCAGGCTGGCCGGCAGCAACCACCACCAGACTGCGGGTACATTAATGCCGGTGCGTGGGCTGATCAGCACCAATTGGTATTCCGGATTGTTGGTGGGCATGCGGTAAATCAAGCGGGAATGCGTCACTTGTAGCGCGTCGAGGCTTTTCGGGGGCCAGGGTTCGGTGGGTGGCCAGACCTGCGAGACACCCAGTACCGGAATCGCCCGCGTACCGCGATCGAGCACCACCAGCAGGCTGCTTCCCGGTGGCAAGTCGACCATGTCGGTCAAATGCCCGCGAGACGTCGCGACACGAAAATTGCCACGTCCGAGCATCAGCGCGGCGCGGTTTTCATCGGGTTCGGTGGTGGTGTTCAGCCAGTAGCTGTAGGTCGGCCCCTTGATGTCTGGCGGCCTTATCATCGACAGCCCTTCCTGGCGGGGGCGGTTGGAACAGATCCGCGTGGCGTCCATATAAGCGGCTTCGTAAACGAAACGATAATTGAAGCTGACCTGTTGCAAGGTCGCGATCATTTCGTCATCGCAGCCGCGTAACGGCTGGGCTTCCAGGTCGTCGAGGCTTTCCCGCAACTGCCCGAACAGCTGCTCCAGACGAGCAAGGAAGCGCTCGCCCTGGGCATTCATTTCTTCGCTTTCGCTCTGCTCGACTTGATGCATGGCCACGTACAGGCTGCCGGCCATCAGGAGTGTCGCGCTCAAGGCAGCAGCCAGTATCGCCAAAAACCAAGGGCGAAAGAACCAACTACGTAGCGTCTCTCGAGCAGCAGGCATAGGGAATATCCGAAGAATTACCAATGAGTTATAGCTGCTGATTGGAAAAAAAGCCCTGACCGTCGGGCGGCCGTCGTTATTTTGTCTGGTTCAAGACTTGTAGAAGTGCCGCGGTTTGCGCATCCGGTGTGCCATCGAAACGTGACGGTCGGAAATGCATCTGGAAGGCCGCAATCACATGACGTGTCGCAACATCCAGTTCGCCGGTTTGCGGCGTGGGATAACCCGCGCGGGCCAGCTGTGCCTGAAACCAGCTGATGGTTGGCAGTTGTAGTTCGAACTGTGCCTGCTGGCGCGTTACCGCCTGCTCATTCGGCCAGATTCCCAGGCCTTCGGCAGCCAGACGCTTCCAGGGGAACAGCGGCCCTGGATCAAGCTTGCGCAGCGGGGCGATGTCGCTATGGCCGATGATGCTGCGGGGATTGATGGCGTAACGCTTGCTGATGTCCTTGAGCAGGACGATCAGGGACTGGACCTGATCTTCGCTGTAGGGGTACCAAAGGCGCCCGGCAGGGGTGTCTTTAAAACCCGGATTGACGATTTCGATGCCAATGGAGCTGGAGTTCAACCAGGTCCGGCCTTGCCACTCGCTTTCCCCAGCGTGCCAGGCTCGGAGGTTTTCATCCATCAGCTTGTAGATGGTGGCGCCCTTGTCATCGCCAATCAGGTAATGGCTGCTGACGTCGCCATGGGTCAGCAGTTGCAGCGAGCGCTCCAGTGATGCGGAGGTGTAGTGCACCACCACGAACTGAATGCGGCTGTCGTAATTGGCTGAAGGGTGACGGGTGTCGAACCGGGGGCCGCTGGCACAACCGGCCAACAGAATCAGCGACACGATGAGAGATAGATATTTCATGGCAGAAGGCAATACACGCAAGACAGTAATGCAACAGTGTAACGTACTGCCTGGCGGGCAGACGGCCAACGCGAAGTTTTAAATAAAATGGAACAATTGACCGTCAGCCCAGTGCCACTTGGTTACGGCCGGCATGTTTCGCGCGATATAGGGCCTGATCGGCTCTTTTAAGGACAAGATCGCTATGTTCGCCGGGCTTGAAGGCAGTTAGACCCATGGAAATGGTGATGGTTACCGGCTCACCCTTGAAGTGGAAAGGACAGGCTTCGATCGAGGCGCGCAGCTTTTCCAGCAGTTTCGCACCAGCAGTTGGCACTGTGTCTGGCATCAACAGGACAAACTCCTCACCGCCGAACCGTGCAATGAAATCCGTCCCGCGCAGGCGCTTGCGTAGCACGCTGGCGATGATTTTCAGTACTTTGTCGCCCGCCAGGTGACCATAGTTATCGTTAATGCGTTTGAAATGGTCGAGGTCGAGCATTGCCAGCAACAGGGTGTTGCCGTGTTGCTGCCATTGGTTGATTTCGTGATCCAGCCGTTCGCTCCAGGCTGCCCGGTTAGGCAGGCCAGTCAGTGGGTCGATCAAGGCTTTCTGACGCTGCTCTTCAAGATGCTCGCGGTAGCCCAGGGCTTCCTGCTCCATGTGCGCAACGCGTTCGGCCAGACCATGAAGGCGGGCTGCAACTTCCTGCTCACGCTCGTCACGCTGCTTCTGGTGCTGGTCCATGGTGCCGAGCAGCCCTTCCAGATGGTTTTCCAGAACGTGCTTGAGATCGTCCAGGTCGGCGGCTTCCTGCATGCTGCTCTGCAAGCCGTCGACTTGCTCGCGGATCTGCGTGTCCATCTCGCGTGCGGCGGAACGGTTGTCGGCATGGCCTTCGCTGGCGGCTTGCAAGTTGCTTTGGAACGACTCGAGGCGTTCGTTTAGCTGTTGCAAGTAGGCTTCGAATTCATGCTGGCCACTGTCGGTGATTGCCAGCATCAAGGTTGCCAGATCGTCGAGGATTGGCAGCAGTTCGTACCAATTCAAACCGTTTTGCAGGCGATCACGCATCGCTTCGGCTTGAGGACGATGACGCTCGGGCAGCGTCAGGTCGTCGAGCAGGCCCAGTAGCGTGTCTTCGATATGCTTGGCCACCGAGCTGTAGGACGGCTCGGGTGAGTCCGGCAGGGCGTAGAGAACATCCGGCTCGGATTGTTCAGTGTCTACGGCGGCCAACACCTCGGCCAAGGCCGGGGGCAACGGCAGGCTGTCGAGATAGACCAACGGGGTCAGTTCGTCGGGATTAATAGCTGGTTGAGCCTGTATTTCCGGCTCGATGATTGATGGAGCGGGTTCTTCTGGATGTTCTATGTCCGGTTGCGGGTGCGGTTGCGTCTCTGGAGTCTGGGCGCGTGCTCGCTCCGGCTCAAGCACCGGCGGGACAAACGCTACAACTGCAGGAGAAGGCGCTGCTGCGGGCGGAGCCTCGATCATCGGTGGCTCGGATGCAGTAGCGGGCGTCGGGAAGGTGCCGGAGGCAATCTGTGATGCCGCTTCATCCGCTTCACGGCTACCAAACAGTCGCTGCAGCAAACCAGGGCGGCCGGGTTCTGCCGGGTTTTCGAGCTGATTCAGGGCTTTGCCTTGCAGACCGCTCAGTTCGCTGAGCAGCAGCGGAATTTCGCGCGCCTGCCCGACTCTTGCATCCAGATGTTTGGCGAAGTTTTTCAGCGGCCGGCTTACTTCGCGGGGCAGCGGTAATGTTTGCAGCTGCGAGACCAGCGCGGTCAATGCAGCGCTGGTCTGGTTAACCCGGGTTTCCCGGCGTTGTTCGGAGTCGAGCACGGCTTTTTCCAGCCGCGGAAGCAGGGCGGCCAGGCCGGCGTCCATGTCGTCGGTGCGCACGACCTCACGCATTTCCTTCATGCATTGGTCAACGACGCGGTCGGTGCCCTCGGCTGCCAGCGTGCTGCGCACCAGGCCACGACGCAACAGGTCGAGTCGGGCGTCCCATCGACGTTCGAGCTTTTCCTGTTGTTCGATACTTTTGAGGTATTTCTCTTTCCAGCGCTGTGCTTCGTCGCTCATTCATGGGATCCGCGAGGGGCAGGACTCAACGCGGGCAATGCATCGGCCGTGAGCGAACCCGGCAGACGAATCTCTACCGCGACCGGCAAGTGATCGGAAATGGGGTGTGCCAGCACCTCGACCTTTTCAAGGGTCAGGGTGGGGCTCAGCAGAATATGGTCCAGACAGCGCTGCGGGCGCCAGCTAGGGAACGTCGCTTCCAGTTGCGGCGCGAGCAGGCCGAGGTCACGCAACGGGGAGTTTTGCAGCAAGTCACTGGCATGGGTATTCATGTCGCCCATCAGCACTTGGTGTTTATAGCCGCCAATCAGCTCGCGGATGTAAGCCAGTTGCATGCTGCGGGCGCGAGCGCCCAGCGCCAGGTGCATCATGACCACCACCAGCGCCTCAGGACCTTCGCCAAAGCGCACCAGAATAGCTCCGCGACCCTTGGGCCCCGGTAGCGGATGATCTTCAATCGCCCACGGGCGCAGGCGGCTGAGCACACCATTGCTGTGCTGGCCGAGGCGTCCGAGATTGCGATTGAGTTGTTGATACCAGTAGGGGAATGCGCCGAGCTGGGCCAGGTGTTCGACCTGATTGACGTAGCCTGATCGCAAGCTGCCGCCATCGGCTTCCTGCAAGGCGACCAGATCGAAGTCGCCCAGCAGATTGCCGATCTTTTGCAGATTGTCGGCACGCCCGGTGTGCGGCAACAGATGCTGCCAGCCTCGGGTCAGGTAATGCCGATAGCGCTCGGTACTGATGCCGACCTGGATATTGAAACTGAGCAGACGCAGACGACTGTCTGCGGGCAGGCCCGTCGATTCCAGATGATGTTCGTTGACCCGCGGATCATGCAGGCCAACGACGCGTTCAGTGCCCCAGCGGCGCATGGCAGTCGCCGCGCTTAGTTGGCAGCAGCCTTGTTAGCCGCTCGCTCTTTGTCGATCAGCTTGTCGGCCAGTTGCAATGCTTGCTCGGCGCCGCCGGCAGAGCCCACGTCGAAGCGATACTTGCCGTTGACGACCATGGTCGGAACGCCGGAGATTTCATATTTCTTGGCCAGTTCGCGGGCTTTGTTGATTTGGCCCTTGATTGCGAAGGAGTTGTAGGTGGCCAGGAACTTGTCCTTGTCGATGCCCTGGGTGGTGACGAACTCGGCCATCTCTTCAGGCGTGGTCAGGCGCTTTTTTTCGACCTGGATCGCTTCGAATACCGCTGAGTGAACCTTGCTTTCGACGCCCATGGCTTCGAGAGTCAGGAACAATTGACCGTGAATGTCCCAGGCACCGCCGAACATCGCTGGAATGCGCACGAAGTTCACATCCGATGGCAGCTTTTCAGCCCAAGGATTGACTTTTGGTTCGAAAGCGTAGCAGTGCGGGCAGCCGTACCAGAACAGCTCCACCACTTCGATCTTGCCAGGCACAGCTACCGGGACGGGATTGGTCAGTTCGACATAAGGTGCTGCGGGTGCTTCAGCAGCTTGGGCGGTCATGCCGAACAGGCTGGCAGCGACGAGTGCGGCGCTGATGATCAGATTACGCATGCTTTACTCCTGGACAATTTTGGTCGCCTCGCGCGACCTGTTTTCAGACAGGTCCTGGCGGGCTTGAGTTCTGTAGTGTAACGGCAGTGGCCACAAAAAAGGGCGGCCAAAGCCACCCTTTTTATGCTTGCATCGACGGATTAATCGAGCGTTAACGTTGCAGGAGATGTACACCTCGCGCAACGCCCGATTCGCCGGACTTAGTGCAGGCCTTGAATATAGCTGGACACCGCTGCGATATCTTCGTCGCTCAGCTTTTTGGAGATGCTCTGCATCGGCTTGGTGTCGCCATCGTTGGTGCGGCCGGCCTCTTCCTTGCGGAAGTCGGTCAGTTGCTTGGCGATGTATTGAGCGTGTTGGCCGCCCAGGTGCGGGAAGCCGGCAGCTGCGTTGCCTGTACCATTCGGCGAGTGGCAACCGGTGCAGGCTGGCAGGCCCTTGGCCAGATCGCCGCCGCGGAACAGTGCTTCACCGCGAGAAACGACTTTCGGGTCGGCGGCGCCAACGCTACCTTTCTGACTGGCGAAGTAGGCGGAGATATCGGCCAGATCCTGATCGCTCAGGTTGGTCAGCAGGCCGGTCATTTCCAGTACCGTGCGTTTACCGGACTTGATGTCGTGTAGCTGCTTGTTCAGATAACGCTCGCCCTGGCCTGCCAGTTTCGGAAAGTTAGGCGCCATACTGTTGCCATCCGGGCCATGACAGGCGCCACATACTGCGGCTTTCGCCTGACCAGCAGTCGCATCACCTGCAGCATGGGCAATGCCGGAGATCCCCACGGTCAACAGCAGACTCACGATCAATTTGTTCATCAGCTAATCCAACTACGGCTAAGGGTTAAAGAGTTATGGACCGGGATCACTCGCTCATCCACTGGATGATTGCTTGGTAATCCTCGGCACTGCAGTCCATGCACAAACCACGCGGCGGCATCGCCTTGAAACCCTGGGTCACGTGTTGCACCAGCGTCTCCATACCTTTCGCCAACCTCGGCGTCCAAGCTTCCTGATCGCCCTTTTTCGGCGCCATGGGTAGTTGGCCGGAATGACAGGCACCACAAACACGGTTGTACACAGCTTCCGGATCCTGTGTAGCCTGAGCGCTGTAAAGCGGCATCAAGACACCGGCAGCTAGCAGCCATTTCGTCATAAAACGACCTTTTCAGGGTTGAGAGCGTTCTGCGTTCTAGTGCGCAATCAAGGTCAATCGCTCTCGTGAACTTCATCCTACGCTGGGACAAAGCGCACACAAAATCTGCGGCATTATATACTGGCGTCACTGAAACGGAAACGACACTGCTCGCCGCGTCCATTCCCGGCGCCGCCCACATCGGAAATCCCATGCAACTCAAGAACCCCATCCTCGGCCTGTGCCAACAGTCCACCTTCATGCTCAGCGCTGCCAAAGTCGATCAATGTCCCGACGACGAAGGCTTTGAAGTGGCCTTCGCCGGGCGTTCCAACGCCGGCAAGTCCAGTGCGCTGAACACCTTGACGCACGCCAGCCTTGCGCGGACCTCGAAAACTCCGGGTCGCACACAGCTCTTGAACTTCTTCAAGCTAGACGATGATCGTCGTCTGGTCGACCTGCCGGGGTACGGTTACGCGAAAGTGCCTATCCCGTTGAAGCTGCACTGGCAGCGTCACCTGGAAGCCTATCTGGGAGGTCGTGAGAGTTTGAAGGGGCTGATTTTGATGATGGACATCCGTCATCCAATGACCGACTTCGACCTGCTGATGCTCGACTGGGCTGTCGCCAGCGGCATGCCAATGCACATTTTGCTGACCAAAGCCGACAAGCTGACCTACGGCGCGGCTAAAAACGTCCTGCTCAAGGTTCAGGCAGACATCCGCAAGGGTTGGGGAGATGCGATCAGCATCCAGTTGTTCTCGGCGCCAAAACGCATGGGCCTGGAAGACGCCTACACTGTACTGGCGGGTTGGATGGAACTGGCGGACAAGGGCGCCGAGCTCGCGGAGTAAGCTCATTTACAAAAACTGCGGGCAAAAAAAACCCCGGACTTCTTATGGGGAGGGGGAAGTTCCGGGGTTCAAGTTCCGGACCGCTAGGGCGGGGTCCAGATATCTGCCAACACTTAACACAACATTAGGAGCATCGAAGGGCTTCACCACCCATTCAGTAACTCTGAGTGGCGATTCAGGAGATTAGTTCAGAATTTATTAAAAAGCCTTTGGAATAGGGCATCGAATTTTCCGAACTAAGAGCCCTTCGGTCTTTCTGCCGCGGCACTATGCCGCAGCGGAAAACGCCTTTTCAGACGGTTCAGTGAGCCTCATCCCAGTTATTTCCTACACCAACCTCTACCAACAGCGGCACATCAAGCTTCGCTGCGTCGCTCATGTGCACGCGAATTTCATCACGGACTTGGTCGGCCAAATCTTCCCGCACTTCCAGAACCAATTCATCGTGCACCTGCAGGATGACTTTGGCGTCCAGGCCTGATGCTGTCAGCCAGCTATCCACGGCAATCATGGCTTTCTTGATGATGTCCGCCGCGGTGCCTTGCATCGGGGCGTTGATCGCTGTGCGTTCGGCACCTTTGCGCAGGGCCGGGTTTTTCGCGTTGATTTCCGGCAGGTACAGGCGACGACCGAAGATGGTTTCAACGAAACCTTGTTCGGCGGCCTGGGCGCGGGTGCGTTCCATGTATTCCAGCACGCCTGGGTAACGGGCGAAGTAACGGTCGATGTAGGCCTGGGATTGCTTGCGATCAACACCAATCTGCTTGGCCAGGCCGAACGCGCTCATTCCGTAGATCAAACCGAAGTTGATCGCCTTGGCGCTGCGCCGTTGGTCGGTGGTGACGTCTGCCAGTTCAACCCCGAAGACTTCCGCCGCGGTGGCTTTGTGCACGTCCAGGTCATTGCGGAACGCGTGCAGCAAACCTTCGTCCTTGGCCAGGTGAGCCATGATTCGCAGTTCGATTTGCGAATAGTCCGCTGCCAGCAGCTTGTAGCCTTTTGGTGCGACGAACGCCTGACGAATCCGACGCCCTTCGGCGGTGCGAATCGGAATGTTCTGCAGGTTTGGATCGCTGGACGACAAACGTCCGGTTGCCGCTACGGCTTGGTGGTAAGAGGTGTGAATCCGTCCGGTGCGCGGGTTGATCTGCTCTGGCAGGCGATCGGTGTAGGTGCTTTTCAGCTTGCTCATCGAGCGGTACTGCATCAGCACTTTGGGTAGCGGGAAATCCTGTTCAGCCAGTTCCGCCAGCACGGCTTCGGCGGTGGACGCCTGGCCCTTGGCGGTTTTGCTGAGGATTGGCAGGCCGAGTTTTTCGTACAGGATCACGCCCAATTGCTTCGGCGAGCCGAGGTTGAATTCTTCCCCGGCAATGGCGAACGCCTCACGCTCGAGGGCGACCATTTTCTCGCCCAGCTCAACGCTCTGAATGCCCAGCAGGTTGGCGTCGACCAGCGCGCCTTGGCGTTCGATCCGTGCCAGCACCGGCACCAACGGCATTTCGATTTCGCTCAGAACCTTGCTCAGGCTCGGGATGGCGTTGAGTTTTTCCAGCAGGGTTTGATGCAGGCGCAACGTCACGTCGGCGTCTTCGGCAGCGTAAGGCCCCGCCAGCTCCAGAGATATCTGGTCAAACGTCAGCTGCTTGGCACCCTTGCCGGCGATGTCCTGAAAACTGGTGGTGGTGTGATTCAGGTACTTGAGCGCCAGGCTGTCCATGTCGTGGCGGGTCGCGGTGGAGTCCAGCACGTAGGATTCGAGCATCGTGTCGAAGGCGATGCCTTGGACGGTGATGCCGCAACTCTGATCGCCACCGATGGCACAGTTGGCCAGGATGTTCATGTCGAATTTGGCGTGCTGGCCGACCTTAAGTTTGTTCGGATCTTCCAGGATCGGCTTCAGCGCGCGCAGCACGGTGTCGCGATCGAGCTGATCCGGTACGCCCATGTAGGAATGGGTCAGCGGGATGTAGGCCGCTTCGTTGGCTTGTACAGCGAAAGACAGGCCCACCAGTTGCGCCTGTTGAGCATCGATGCCAGTGGTTTCGGTATCGAAGGCGATCAACTTGGCGTCGTTGAGCTTCTTCAGCCACAGGTCGAAATCAGCCTGGGTGAGGATCGTTGTGTACTTGAGTTCGGTATCGACGGCCGCTTCTTCAGCCACCGGAGCGGCGACTTCCTGACCGGAACGCTTGGCGTCGCGCTGGTTCTCTTCGAACCAGCTCTTGAATTCCAGCAAGGTGTAGAGCTCGGCGAGCTTGTCGTGATCGGGCTTGCCCATTTGCAGGTCGTCGAGGCCGATATCCAGCGGCACGTCGATCTTGATGGTCGCCAGTTGATAGGAGAGGAACGCCATCTCCTTGTGTTCTTCGAGCTTGGCCGGCAGGGTTTTCGCACCACGAATCGGCAGGGTCGGGACGATGTCGAGCTGCGCATAGAGCTCGGTCAGGCCGCCGTTCACACCGACCAACAGGCCGGAAGCGGTCTTCGGGCCAATGCCCGGAACGCCCGGAATGTTGTCGGAAGAATCGCCCATGAGTGCCAGGTAATCGATGATCTGCTCGGGAGCGACGCCGAATTTCTCCTTCACGCCCTCCACGTCCAGCGCGCTTCCGGTCATGGTATTGACCAAGGTAATGTGGCCGTCGACCAGCTGCGCCATGTCCTTGTCGCCGGTGGAGATCACCACCGGGCGGTCGGCCGCCGCGCTGCTGCGGGCCAGGGTGCCGATCACGTCATCGGCTTCGACGCCTTCGACGCACAACAGTGGAAAACCCAGGGCGATCACGCTTTGGTGCAGCGGCTCGATCTGAACACGCATATCGTCGGGCATGCTTGGGCGGTTGGCCTTGTACTCAGCAAACATTTCGTCCCGGAATGTCCCGCCCTTGGCGTCGAACACCACGGCGAACGGGCTTTCCGGGTACTGCTTGCGCAGACTCTTGAGCATGTTCAATACGCCCTTGACCGCACCGGTCGGCAGGCCTTTGGACGTGGTCAGCGGTGGGAGGGCGTGAAAGGCGCGGTACAGGTAAGAAGAACCGTCCACCAGGACGAGGGGGGCTTGGCTCATGAGCAGGATCAACCTTTTCGGCGGGTCCGGCGCTAGAATAGCGGGACCGTTGACGACAAAGGGACAAGGTTATCATGCGCACACTAAATCGCCTGTTGCTGGCTGGGTTGTTTGCATCCGTTCCGGTGGCCGTCATGGCGGCGGACGATGCGCCGACACCGGAGCCGGAAGTCACTATCCGCACGGAAGGGGATAAAACCATCCAGGAGTACCGTCAAAACGGTTTCCTGTATGCGATCAAGGTCACACCGAAGGGTGCACCGCCGTATTTTCTGGTGCGCGCGGACGGGACAGATGCAAACTTCATTCGCTCGGATCAGCCGGATATGCTGATTCCGTCGTGGAAGATCTTTGAGTGGAAGTAGTTTCTTAATTTCAATCGGCGCTGGCTCAAGCAGCGGCGCCCGTACTGGCAGTTCAAACATGTCTGTGTTCACCCCGCTGGCTCGGCCCGAGCTGGAAACCTTTCTCGCCCCTTACGGGCTCGGCCGCCTGCTTGATTTCCAGGGGATTGCCGCTGGTAGCGAAAACACCAATTTCTTCATCAGCCTGGAGCAGGGCGAATTTGTCCTGACCCTGGTTGAGCGCGGTCCGGTTCAGGAGATGCCGTTCTTCATTGAACTGCTCGACGTGCTGCATGACGCCGACCTGCCAGTGCCTTATGCCTTGCGCACCACCGACGGCGTCGCCTTGCGCGAACTGGCCGGCAAACCTGCGCTGTTGCAGCCACGTCTGGCCGGCAAGCACATCAAGGTAGCCAATGCGCAGCATTGCGCTCAGGTGGGCGAGTTGCTCGGCCATCTGCACCTTGCGACCCAGGCCAACATGATCAAGCGCAAGACCGATCGGGGCCTGGACTGGATGCTGGAAGAGGGCACGCAGTTGCTGTCGCACCTCAATGCCGAGCAAAGCGATCTGCTGCAACGGGCTCTGGACGAAATCACACAGCAGAAGACGAAAATTCTGGCGCTGCCGCGAGCCAATATCCACGCCGATCTGTTCCGCGATAACGCGATGTTCGAAGGCACGCACCTGACCGGGTTGATCGACTTCTATAACGCGTGTTCGGGGCCGATGCTCTACGACGTGGCGATCGCCTTGAACGACTGGTGTTCGGACGAGAGCGGGTTGATCGACGGGCCACGGGCGAGGGCGTTGCTTGGCGCTTATGCAGCGCTGCGACCGTTCACGGCGTCCGAGGCGGAGTTGTGGCCGACCATGCTGCGGGTAGCGTGTGTGCGGTTCTGGTTGTCGCGGTTGATCGCCGCCGAGTCGTTTGCCGGGCAGGACGTGCTGATTCACGATCCGATGGAGTTTCAGCAGCGTTTGGCGCAGCGCCAGCACGTCAGTACTCATTTGCCTTTCGCGCTTTAAAGTCAAAAGATCGTCCGAACGCAGCCCGAACCTTCGGCAGCTCCTACACCGATCTTTGTAGGAACTGCCGAAGGTTCGGGCCGCGTTCGGACGATCTTTTTTATGGGGTTACAACGACTCCAGACACCCCGCCAAATCATTCCCCAACTTCTCCAGCACCTGCTCATACCCCTGAGCGGTCGCCGGCGTGTACCCGCCCAGCGCGTCCAGTTCCGCCAGCTTCACCGGCAGACCCGCCACCAGGGTTTCCGCCAGGCGCGGACGCAGAGGCGGTTCGCTGAACACGCAAGTTTTGCCGACTTCCTGCAATCGAGTGCGCATCGCCGCGACGTGCTGGGCGCCGGGCTGGACCTCGGCGGCGACGCTGAATACGCCGGCGTGCTTGAGACCGTAGGCGTCTTCAAAGTAGTCGAAGGCCTCGTGGAATACGAAGTACGGTTTGCCCGCGATGCCGGCCAGGCGCGCCTTCAAGCGAAGATCCATTGCATCCAGACGCTCATCGAACGCCTTGAGGTTGCTCTGATAACGCGCGGCATTGGCCGGATCGGCTGCACTCAAGTCAGCAACCATTTTTGTGGCAATGACACGGGCGTTGACCGGCGAAAGCCACAAGTGCGCGTCCAGACTGCCTGGACGGTGATCGTGATCATGTTCGTCGGCTTCTTCAGCGTGGGAGTGGCTATCTTCGGCGAAATGTCGCAGTTTCAGGCCCGGCAAATCCTGCACGGCGACACTGGGTAGCGTACGACCATGAAGCACGCGTGGCAGGAAACCTTCCATGCTCGGACCGATCCAGTAAACCAGATCCACTGATTGCACCTTCCGTACGTCGGATGGGCGCAAGGCATAGTTATGAGGCGAGGCACCAGGCGGCAGCAAGACTTCCGGAATCGCCACGCCGTCCTGCACCGCCGCGGCGATCAGCTGTAGAGGCTTGATACTGGTGAGAACTTTGACTTCGGCGTGAGCTGAACCCATCAGCAGAAAACTGGCGACAAATGCGACAAAGATAGAAAAAAGTCGGGACACGATGACCACTCGAAGAGGCGAGAACGGGTAACATAATAACGTCTCTCACAAAACTCGTCGCCGCTCATGCCTAAAACACCGATTGCCAGCCGTCCCCACGACCACTCTCATTGCGTCCATAGCGCATTGTCTGAGGCCGATGTTCTGTGCGCACGTCAAGGCCTGCGCCTGACCGCCTTGCGCCGGCGGGTGCTGGAACTGGTCTGGCAAAGCCATAAACCGTTGGGTGCCTACGACATTCTCGCGGTACTCAGCGAGCAGGACGGCCGCCGTGCTGCGCCGCCGACCGTCTACCGTGCGCTGGACTTTCTGCTGGAAAACGGCCTCGTACATCGCATCTCCTCGCTGAACGCCTTCGTCGGCTGCAATCACCCGGGGCACGCCCACCAGGGCCAGTTCCTGATTTGCCGCGAATGCCACGCCGCCATCGAGCTCGAACAGAAATCCATCAGTGACGCGATCATCAGTAGCGCCAAGGATGTCGGATTTGTCGTCGAGGGCCAGACCGTTGAAGTGGTCGGCCTCTGCTCGGGTTGCCAGGGGGTTTGATGAGCAATGCGCTGATCCGCCTCGAGCAGGTTGCTGTCACCTTTGCCGGGCAAAACGTACTGGATAACATCGAGCTGAGCGTCGAGCCCGGACAGATCGTCACCCTGATCGGCCCTAACGGCGCCGGCAAGACCACGCTGGTGCGCGCTGTACTCGGTCTGTTGAAACCGGACAGCGGCAGCGTGTGGCGCAAGCCGAAACTGCGGGTCGGTTACATGCCGCAAAAACTTCACGTCGATCCGACGCTGCCGCTGTCGGTGCTGCGCTTCTTGCGTCTGGTGCCGGGCGTGGACCGCGCCATGGCCTTGGCGGCACTCAAGGAAGTCGGCGCCGAACAGGTGATCGACAGCCCGGTGCAAAGTGTTTCCGGTGGCGAAATGCAGCGGGTGCTGCTGGCCCGGGCATTGCTGCGCGAGCCGGAACTGCTGGTGCTCGACGAACCTGTGCAAGGCGTTGACGTGGCCGGTCAGGCCGAGCTCTACAGCCTGATCACACGATTGCGCGACCGCCACGGCTGCGGCGTGTTGATGGTGTCCCACGATCTGCACCTGGTGATGAGCACCACCGACCAGGTGGTCTGCCTCAACCGTCACGTCTGCTGCTCCGGGCATCCCGAGCAGGTCAGCGGTGATCCGGCTTTCGTCGAGCTGTTCGGAAAGAACGCACAAAGCCTGGCGATTTATCACCACCATCACGACCACGCCCATGACTTGCATGGCTCGGTGGTCAGCGCGGCCCCGTCGGCCCCTACCCACGTTCACGGAGATAACTGCAAGCATGGCTGATTTTCTGCTCTACGCCCTGCTTGCAGGCCTGGCCCTGGCGTTGGTCGCGGGCCCGTTGGGTTCGTTCGTGGTCTGGCGGCGCATGGCCTATTTCGGCGACACCCTTTCCCATGCCGCGCTGCTCGGCGTGGCGCTGGGTTTTCTGCTGGATGTCAGCCCGACCGTTGCGGTCACCGTAGGCTGCCTGCTGTTGGCGGTGTTGCTGGTGACCTTGCAACAGCGTCAACCGCTGGCGTCCGACACGCTTTTGGGAATTCTCGCACCGAGCACGCTCTCTTTGGGCCTGGTCGTACTAAGCTTCATGCACGAAGTGCGGATCGACCTGATGGCTTATCTGTTCGGCGACTTGCTGGCGATCAGCCCGACCGATCTGGCCTGGATACTCGGCGGCAGCGCGGTCGTTCTGGCTTTGCTGGTGACGTTGTGGCGGCCATTGCTGGCAATTACGGTGCATGAAGAACTGGCCAGGGTTGAAGGTCTGCCGGTGGCGGCGTTGCGCTTGACCCTGATGTTGCTGATCGCTGTGGTGATCGCGGTGGCGATGAAAATCGTCGGTGTGTTGCTGATTACGTCCTTGCTGATCATCCCGGCGGCTGCGGCACAACGTCACGCCCGGTCACCGGAGCAGATGGCACTGGGCGCGAGCCTGCTGGGTATGCTCGCGGTCTGTGGCGGGCTGGCGCTGTCGTGGTTCAAGGACACCCCGGCGGGCCCATCGATTGTTGTGACGGCCGCCGCACTGTTTCTGCTGAGTTTTGTCCTGCCCCGTCGAGGGGTGTAGACTTGCTCGTTTTTTGCGCAAATAGAGAGTCGCAGGAATGAAGCCGTTCGCCTCCCGTTATCTGCTCCTTGTCGCATTTTCGCTGCTACTGGGCGCTTGTCAAAGCACGCCACCGGCGGCCACCGAGGCTACCGGTGCACGGGCCACGGCCATCGCGCAGCTGCAACAAAGCCTAGCCAGCAGCGAACTGGCGACTGCCGAAGATCAACTGGCTACCTTGCAGGCTGAGTCGCCCAACGATCAATCCCTTGAGCAATACCAGCGGCAACTGGCCGAAGCCTATCTGCGCCGCAGCCAGATCGTGCTGCAAAAAGGCGATGTGAATGCCGCTGCCACTGCGCTGAGCCGCGCTCGGTCGTTGATGCCCAAGGCTCCGGCGCTGACCGGTGGGCTCAACAACGCCATCGTCGATGCCCGCAAAGCCGAACTGGATAGAGCCGAAGCTGCGCTCATGGCTGCCGAAGCCAAGCCACAGGCCAAGGTCATTGATCCAACGGCTGAAAGCACCACAGTTGCGTTGAACCTGACTGATATGACGAAACTTCGTCGTCAACTGGATGCGATCGCCGCCGATGTGGTGAATTACCAGTGTGATGTGAGTATTCAGGCGCCACGCACCCAGGACTTCCCATGGTTGACCACGTTGCTGACCAAACGCGTGAAGAAACTCGATTCGGATTTTGATCTGAATCTGGAGAAGCAGATTCTGCGCAACGTTCCTGCGCAGATGGTTCTGAGCCCGCGTAAACCCTAAAAGCTTCGCGAGCAGGCTCGCTCCCACAATGGATCGGCGGTGATCAAAAGTCTGTGATCAACCACATACCCTGTGGGAGCGGGCTTGCCTGCGATGGCGTCCTGACTACCGATACAAAACCTTAAGCCGGAATCGCCTTGGCTTTAGGCTCCCTGTCCCACACCCGATGCTGCCCGATCGCGGCAAAAAACGGTTTGATCAACTTCGCATCCGTGCCCACGATCAACCCCGCGTCAGCCTCGAGCTTCAACACATCCAGCAACTGTTTGGCCTCGCCCTGCAGCGCAATCGCCTTCAAGTGCTTGTACGCCTCCAGCACGTAATGCAGCGCCACACCGTCAGTGCTCAACGCCTTGATCGACGCCGCGCCACCGGGTACAAACACCGCATCGAACGCCACCGAAGGCAAGCCTTCCATCGACGCATCGACCGGCAACGCCTTGCCATCGGCGGTGGTCACAGGAGCAGAAGTCGGGCCGAGCAGTTTGGCGTGCGCACCTTCTGCCTTCAGCGCTTTCTTCATGGCATCAATCGCTGCACCATCGACGCCATTGGCTGCCAGGATTGCCACTTTGCGGGTTTTGATATCCGCCGGCAGCAAGTTGGCCTGACTCAGGGCCGGCGAGTGATCCAGTGAGGTTTTGCGTACTTCGACCGTCCCGGCTTTGGGCGCTGGCAACCCCAGGTTCTGCGCCACGCGTTTAGCCAGTTCCAGATCGATGTTGGCCAGAATCTCATTCACCTGACGCGCGCGGATGAACTCCCGCTCAACCTTGCCCAACTCGAAGCTGTAAGCCGAGATGATGTGCTCCTGCTCGTGCTTGCTCATGCTGTGGAAAAACAGCCGCGCCTGGGAGAAGTGGTCGCTGAATGATTCGCTGCGCTGACGGATCTTGTTGGCGTCAACGCGCTCTGGATAACTTTCGAAGCCGCCATCCTGGGCTGCCGGCGGTGTTTCTTTGGGCCAACCGCTATCAATGGAGTTCGGCTCGTAGGACGCGCGGCCCTTGTCGATGGTGGAGCGATGCAACGCATCCCGTTGACCATTGTGGAACGGTGCCACCGGACGGTTGATCGGGATCTCGTGAAAGTTCGGCCCACCGAGTCGGCTGATTTGCGTATCGGTGTAGGAAAACAATCGACCCTGCAGCAATGGATCGTTGGAAAAGTCGATCCCCGGCACGATATGCCCTGGGCAGAAGGCAACCTGCTCGGTTTCGGCGAAAAAGTTGTCGGGGTTACGGTTGAGGGTCATTTTGCCTAGCGGGGTGATGGGCACCAGTTCTTCCGGGATCAGCTTGGTCGGGTCGAGGATGTCGAAGTCGAATTTATGTTCGTTTTCCTCCTCGATAATCTGTACGCCCAGTTCCCATTCCGGGTAGTCGCCCATCTCGATCGACTCCCAGAGATCGCGACGGTGGTAGTCGGTGTCTTTACCGGCGAGTTTCTGCGCTTCATCCCACACCAGCGAACAGGTCCCGGCCGTGGGGCGCCAGTGGAATTTGACGAAGCGCGATTTACCTTCGGCGTTGATCAGGCGGAAGGTATGCACGCCGAAGCCTTGCATGCTGCGTAGGCTTTTCGGGATCGCCCGGTCGGACATGGTCCAGATCACCATGTGCGCCGACTCCGGTACCAGAGAGACAAAATCCCAAAAGGTATCGTGAGCTGAGCCACCGGTGGGTATCTCATTGTGCGGCTCGGGTTTCACCGCATGCACGAAGTCAGGAAACTTGATCGCATCCTGAATGAAAAACACCGGCATGTTGTTGCCCACCAGGTCGAAGTTGCCTTCGTCGGTGAAAAACTTCACCGCGAAACCTCGTACGTCCCGCACGGTATCGCCCGACCCGCGAGGGCCCTGCACCGTGGAGAAGCGGACGAAGACCGGGGTTTTTTGGCTTGGGTCTTGTAGGAACCCGGCCTTGGTCAGCACGGAATGGGTTTCATAGCTCTGGAAGTAGCCGTGAGCACCGGTGCCGCGGGCGTGGACGATGCGCTCGGGAATGCGTTCATGGTCAAAGTGCGTGATCTTTTCACGCATGATGAAATCTTCCAGCAACGATGGCCCGCGGGCGCCGGCCTTCAACGTGTTCTGGTTGTCCGCGACTTTCACGCCCTGGTTGGTGCGCAGGGCCTGTTCAGTGGCGTCGGAGCGAAATTGCTCCAGGCTGTCGAGCTTGGCATTGGTGTTACCGCGGTCCGGGGTATCGGTCCCGGCCAGTGCGCTTTTGGTTGCGGCAGGTTTTTTAGTACTCATCAGACAAAACTCCTCGTTGCGATTCCCGCCGTAGCCAGGACTGTTGAGCAATACCCCAGGCACGGACCGGGGGCGTTTTCGAGTTGCCTAATTAGTGACTGATGACGTTTTGCGCCGTTCCTTTTTTCTAACCTTTGATCGCGTTATTGCCAAATGGAAGGTTGAATGCGGAATAAATGCTAATAACCTCTATACGGACAGGCTAAAATGCGCGCCCGGCTAACCGCTGATCCTTTTCCAACGCGCCCCACAAGGTTCGCTACGTGATCGAGTTTCAAAACGTCCACAAAACCTACCGCGTCGCCGGTAAGGATATTCCCGCCCTGCATCCGACCAGTCTGACGATTGAGAACGGTCAGGTCTTCGGTCTGATCGGCCATTCCGGCGCGGGAAAAAGTACTTTGCTGCGTCTGATCAATCGCCTGGAAAACTCCAGTGGCGGCAAGATCATCGTCGACGGCGAAGAAGTCACTGCGCTCGACGCCAACAGCCTGCGGCGCTTCCGCCAGCAGGTCGGGATGATTTTCCAGCACTTCAACTTGCTGGCGTCCAAGACTGTGGCCGACAACGTCGCGCTGCCACTGACCCTGGCCGGTGAGCTGTCCCGCAGTGAGATTGACCGGCGTGTGGCCGAATTGCTGAAGCGGGTCGGCCTGTCCGACCACGCCAAAAAGTACCCGGCGCAGTTGTCCGGTGGCCAGAAGCAGCGCGTCGGCATCGCCCGCGCCCTAGCAACCAAGCCGAAAATCCTGCTGTGCGACGAAGCCACCAGCGCACTGGACCCGCAGACCACTGCGTCGGTCCTGCAATTGCTGGCCGAGATCAATCGCGAACTGAAACTGACCATCGTGTTGATTACCCATGAGATGGACGTGATCCGCCGGGTCTGCGACCAGGTCGCGGTGATGGACGCTGGCGTGATCGTCGAGCAAGGTTCGGTAGCCGAGGTGTTCCTGCATCCGAAGCACCCGACCACCAAGCGCTTCGTGCAAGAAGACGAGCAGATCGACGAAAGCGAGCAGCGCGACGACTTCGCCCACGTTCCAGGTCGCATCGTGCGTCTGACCTTCCAGGGCGAAGCGACCTACGCACCGCTACTGGGCACTGTCGCTCGTGAAACGGGTGTGGACTACAGCATCCTGGCCGGTCGTATCGACCGCATCAAAGACGTGCCCTACGGGCAGTTGACCCTGGCCGTTACCGGTGGCGACATGGAAGCGGCGTTCGCCCACTTCACCGCAGCTGACGTCCACATGGAGGTGCTGCGCTGATGGAAGTCCTGGCAAGTTTCTTCGTCAATATCGACTGGTTCGAAATCTGGCTGGCCACCGGCGATACCTTTCTGATGCTCTTCGGTTCGCTGTTGTTCACCGTTTTGCTCGGCCTGCCCCTGGGCGTGCTGTTATTCCTCTGCAGCCCGCGTCAGTTGCTGGAAGCCAAAGGCGTCTACGCAATGCTGTCGCTGATGGTGAACATCCTGCGTTCGCTGCCGTTCATCATTCTGCTGATTGTGATGATTCCGTTCACGGTGTTGATCACCGGTACGTCCCTCGGTGTCGCCGGTGCGATTCCACCGCTGGTGGTGGGCGCTACGCCATTCTTCGCGCGGCTGGTGGAAACCGCCCTGCGTGAAGTGGATCGCGGCATCATCGAGGCAACCCAGGCCATGGGCGCGACGACGCGGCAGATCATCACCAATGCCTTGCTGCCGGAAGCCCGCCCGGGCATCTTCGCCGCGATTACGGTGACAGCCATTACACTGGTGTCCTACACGGCGATGGCGGGTGTGGTCGGCGCGGGTGGTTTGGGCGACCTGGCGATCCGTTTCGGTTACCAGCGTTTCCAGCCTGATGTGATGGTCGTGACGGTGATGTTGCTGCTGGTGATCGTTCAGGTTCTGCAAACCGTTGGCGACAAGTTGGTTGTCCACTTCTCCAGGAAATAAAGAGTCCCGTAAATGACAAATGAGCCGGCCATTCGCTGGCAGGCGCCGAATTCAGGCGCCGCACAAGGAGTTAGCTGAATGAAAAAACTACTCGTCGCGTTCGCTGCCGTTGCAGCCTTTTCCGCTCACGCTGCCGACACCCTGACCGTCGCAGCCACCCCGGTCCCGCACGCAGAAATCCTCGAATTCGTGAAACCGGCCCTGGCCAAAGAAGGCGTGGACCTGAAGGTCAAAGTCTTCACCGACTACATCCAGCCGAACGTGCAGGTGGCCGAAAAACGTCTGGACGCCAACTTCTTCCAGCACCAGCCGTACCTCGATGAATTCAACAAGGCCAAGGGCACCAACCTGGTGGCCGTTGCCGGTGTGCACCTTGAGCCACTGGGCGCTTACTCCAGCAAATACAAAGCACTGACCGAGCTGCCAGGCGGCGCCAACGTGGTGATCCCGAACGACGCCACCAACGGCGGCCGTGCGCTGTTGCTGCTGGCCAAGGCTGGCCTGATCAAGTTGAAGGATTCGAACAACATCCTCGCGACCGTCAAGGACATCACCGAGAACTCCAAGGACCTGAAATTCCGTGAGTTGGAAGCCGCGACCATCCCGCGCGTGCTGACCCAGGTCGACCTGGCACTGATCAACACCAACTACGCGCTGGAAGCCAAGCTTGATCCGTCCAAGGATGCGCTGGTCATCGAAGGCAACGACTCGCCTTACGTGAACATCCTCGTTGCCCGTCCAGACGACAAGGACAGTGAAGCGATGAAGAAGCTGATTGCTGCCCTGCACAGCCCGGAAGTGAAAGCCTTCATCCTCGAGAAGTACAAAGGCGCGGTATTGCCGGCGTTCTGATCCGACAGCAATAAAAAAACGGGGACGCATTGATTGCGTCCCCGTTTTTTTATGCCTGGAATACGGACCCTGTGGGAGCGGGCTTGCCCGCGAAAGCGATGTGTCAGTCACTATGGATGTTGAATGGACTGGCCCTTTCGCGGGCAAGCCCGCTCCCACAGGTTCTGCGTCGTTTACGGACGCTTGAGCATCACCGGCAACTGTGTCACCAATTTCACGTTGTTCAACGGCGCCCGAATGAACCCACGTTGCGTCCCGTCCGGCCCGATCACCGCCAGGTTGCCGCTGTGGTCAACGGTGTAATTCGGCTTGCTGGTGTCCGCCGGAATGAACGGAATACTCACCGCGTTGGCCAGTTTCTGGATGTCTTCCACCGACGAAGCCGTCAGCCCTTTGAACTGAGGATCGAAGTAGCCCAGGTACTGCTTGAGCTGCTGGGGTGTGTCGCGATTCGGGTCGACGCTGACCAGAATGATCTGCAACTTATCCACAGCCTCTGGCGGCAGTTCGCTCTTGATCTGACGCAGCTGGGCGAGGGTGGTCGGGCAGATGTCCGGGCAGAAGGTGTAGCCGAAGAACAGCAGCGACCATTTGTCTTTCAGCTCGTTGACCGCCACCGGTTTGCCGTCCTGGTCGGTCATTGTCACGTTCGGCAGGTTGCGGCTTTGCGGCAGCAGAATGATCCCGGCATCAATCAGCGCCGTCGGGTCGCCCTGGCCTTTGCCGGTCAGCACTTTGTTGATGGTCAGGCCCAGGACCAGCGCGATCAGGGCAACGAGGATGAAGACGGTTTTCTGGGTTCGAGTCATAGGTTCAACAGTAAGTAGTGGTCTACGAGCAGCGCGATAAACAGCAGGAACAAGTAGTAAATAGAGTACTTGAACGTGTTGATCGCCGCGTGCGGCCGAGTGCCACGGTACAGCACCACGGCCCATTGCAGAAACCTCGCGCCCAGTCCCAGCGCGCAAATCAGGTAGAGCACACCGCTCATGTGGATCACGTACGGCATCAAGCTCACGGCCAGCAGCGCGAAGGTATAAAGCAGGATGTGGACCTTGGTGTAGTGCTCGCCATGGGTCACCGGCAGCATCGGGATGTCGGCCTTGGCGTATTCCTCTTTGCGGTGAATGGCCAGGGCCCAGAAGTGCGGCGGGGTCCAGGCGAAGATGATCAGCACCAGCAACAGTGGTTCGGCGCTGACGTGGCCGGTGGCGGCGGTCCAGCCGAGCAGCGGCGGGGCGGCGCCGGCAAGTCCGCCGATGACGATGTTTTGCGGCGTCGCGCGTTTCAGGAAACCGGTGTAGACCACCGCATAGCCGAGCAGCGAGGCCAGGGTCAGCCACGCCGTCAACGGATTGGTGAAGGCCAGCAGTATGGCTTGCCCAAGCACCGCCAATATCAAGGCAAACGTCAGCGCGGCCGCCGGCGACACCCGGCCTTCGGCCAAGGGACGTTTGTGCGTGCGGGCCATGACCGCATCGATGCGTCGGTCCACCACATGATTAACGGCTGCCGCACCACCGGCACACAAGGCGATCCCCAGATTGCCGAACACCAGCACCGTCCACGGTACCCCGGCACGGGTCGCGAGGAACATGCCGACCAGCGAGGTGATGAGCATCAGCACCACCACTTTCGGCTTGGTCAGCTCCAGGTAGTCACGCCAGATCGCCTGACTGTGACGTGCGCCGATCAGAGTCGCCATGGCATCTCTCCTTTTATTGTTATGGGCCCGGCTGAGTGTTTACGCGGGCTGAACCGCCAGCGCGCAGGGGGTTGCTGCTTGACCCGAACCAGACTGGTTCGCGCGTGATAATTGACCAGCACTATCGTCAGCAACAGTGCCGCGCCGCCCGCGTTATGCGCGACGGCGACTGGCAGTGGCAGGTGAAACAGCACATTGCTGATGCCGAGGGTGATTTGCGCGGCGAGTGCGATCAGCACCAGCCCGGCCAGGCGCGTCATGCCGACCACCTTCAGTTGCCAGGCCAGCCCCAGCAACACCAGGGTCACCAGCAAAGCGCCAATGCGGTGAGTCAGATGAATCGCCGTGCGGGCATCGCTGTCCAGTTGCCCGCCGAGGTAATTGGGGCCGATGTGTTGAGTCAGGTGAAAGCCGTTTGCGAAGTCCGCGGGCGGCAGCCACTGACCGTGACAGGTCGGGAAGTCGATACAGGCCACCGCCGCGTAGTTGGAACTGACCCATCCACCCAAGGCAATTTGCAGGATCACCAGCAGCAACCCGGCGGTCGCCCAGTACTGCAAACGCCGTGGCACGGTCAGCGCCGGCAACACGCCGGACAATCGCAACGTCAGCAAAAACAGCAGGCTCAACGTCGCAAAACCACCGAGTAAATGCCCGGTGACCACTTGTGGCCAGAGCTTGAGCGTCACCGTCCACATGCCGAATGCCGCTTGGGCAATCACCACTGCCAGCAAAAACAACGGCAACTTCACCGGCTGCCCTGGGTGACGACGATGGACCCAAGCGCGGCCGGCCAATACCGAGATCAGCAGCCCCAGCGTGCCCGCGAAGTAGCGGTGAACCATCTCGTTCCAGCCCTTATGGGCTTCGACGGGAGCGTCGGGAAAATGCAGTTCGGCATGGGCCAATTGAACTTCGCTTTTCGGCACGCTGATAAAGCCATAGCAACCCGGCCAGTCCGGGCAGCCGAGGCCGGCGTGGGTCAGGCGGGTGTAGGCGCCGAGCAACACCACAATCAGTGCCAGCAAGGTGGCAAACAGCGCGAGGCGAAATCCAGGTTTGGCCATGACGATGCCCTTATCCGATGTTCGACAGTTTCAGCAGATGACGCAGGTCGTTGAGCAAGTCCTTACCCTTCACCGTCGGGTCGTAGCGCAGCACCAGATTACCGTGAGGGTCGATGATCCACAGCTGCGGCACAGCCTTGTCGCCGGCAGTTTTATTGAAGTCGGTCAGGCTCAGTGGATACCGCTGCAATTGAGGATACTCGCGCGTCAGCTTGGCGTCGTATTCACTGCTCAGCGGTTGTGCCGCGGCCAAGGCATGACTGGCGCGCCCGGCATCACGGCCGAGGCCGATCTGGATCTGCCGCGCCAGGTACACCAGTTGCTGGCAGTCCACCGAGCAATCCTTGGGCGCGGTCACGAGTATCTGCCAACGATCCTCCTGCGCCTGCACGCCGAGGTCGGCGCGGGTCTGGCCGTTGCCGATCAGTTCGCCGTGATAGCTGCGACCTTCCGGCACCCAGAACTGCAGTTTGTACATGCCGGTGGCGAGGATCATCGGACCGATCACCCCAAGCAGGATCAGCAGTAACTGCAAGCGACCTTTACGCCGACTCGCCGGCGTTTTCGCCTCAGACATGCTGGGTGGATTCATGGCCGCTCCCATGGTGTTTCTCCTTTGCGTTGTGCCAACCGAGATAGAGATAGAGGCCGAACAGGGCGATCGACATGGCGAACCACTGCACGGCATAAGCCAAGTGCTTTTCCGGCCCCATGGCCACCACCGGCCAATCGGCCTGGTAGGACGCGGGGCCGTTTTCTGCGCGTAATTCGTAAGCAAAACCTTCACGATCCAACGCCGTCCAGAGCTTGGCTGGTTCAACTGCGGTAACCAGTTGTGGCCACGTGGTGGTATTCGGATCAGCGTGCAATTGGAAGGTGGCGCCGGGGGAGACGTAGACCCAGGCAACGAGACTCAAGGCCTGAGTCGGTGTGGTGAATTGCGGTGGGGTGCGGCGATCCGGCCACGGCAGCCAGCCACGATTGACCAGCAACCAGAGCCCGGTCGCCTGATCCTGAAACGGTTGCAGCAGTTCGACGCCAACCTTGCCGCCGCGCTGACGGTTATCCAGCAACAGGCTGTGGGCGGCATCGAACTGGCCGTGCAGGTGAACCCGGCGAAAGGCCGGATCTGCGGTGTGTTGCAGCTCGGTGCTGGCCATCGGTTCAGCTGCGCGGCGCTCGGTGTAGCTTTGCAGCAGCGCGCTTTTCTCTGCGCCCCGGCTCAATTGCCAGAACCCGAGTGACACCAGCATGGGCAACAACACCGCGACCACCAGGGTCGGTACGATGCCCGGCCGGAAACGCTTCATGGCGTCGCCAGAAAGTCGGTAGTTGCGATAGCTATACTCAAGTGCATCGCCTTTCCCCCGGAGTCTCACCATGCTCAAAGCAGCCATCGTCCTGATGCTGATTGCCACGGTTGTCAGCCTGTTCAGCGGCCTGTTTTTTCTGGTCAAGGACGACAGCAGCTCGAACCGCCTCGTCATTGCCTTGAGTGTTCGTGTCGCGCTGGCCGCCATTACCGTCGGCTTGATTGCCTGGGGTTTTTTCAGCGGTCAGTTGGTGTCGCATGTACCTTGGTAAGCCTCAGAGCACGTAGACGAAAACGAAAAGACCGATCCACACCACGTCCACGAAGTGCCAGTACCAACTCGCCGCTTCAAACGCGAACTGATGATCGGCGTCGAAGTGCCCGCGCATGACCCGCATCAACATCACAAACAGGATGATGGTGCCGATGGTCACGTGGGCACCGTGGAAACCGGTGAGCATGAAGAAGGTCGCGCCGTAGATGCCCGAACCGAGTGTCAGGCCCAGTTCGTGGTAGGCATGCATGTATTCTTCGGCCTGAAAACCAAGGAACGCGCAGCCCAGTAACACGGTGAGCGCCAGCCATATTTTCAGCGCGCCGCGATGGCCCTTTTTCAAGGCGTGGTGAGCGATGGTCACGGTGACGCTGGAACTCACCAGCAGCACGGTATTGAGCAACGGCAGGCCCCAGGGGCTGATGACTTCCTTGGGGGCCGGGAAGAGTTTCGGGTCAGGGTTGTTCAGCAGCGGCCAAGTGAACTCGAACGTCGGCCAGAGCATGTGGGCAATGCCGTTGGCGCCTTCACCGCTCAGCGTCGGGCCGGTGATGTTGCGCACATAAAACAGCGCACCGAAGAAGGCGATGAAGAACATCACCTCCGAGAAGATGAACCAGCTCATGCCCCAGCGGAACGAGCGATCCATCTGTGCGCTGTACAACCCCTGGCGGCTTTCCTTGATCACCGTACCGAACCAGCCGAACAGCATGTAGGCCACCAGCAGGCCACCGACGAAAAAGATCAGCGGGCCGTGGGACTCCGGCCGCGCCGCCTTCAGGTCGTTGAACCAGGTGGCCAGGCCGAACACGGTGACGAACATACCGACCGTGGCAATGATCGGCCATTTGCTCTGGGCCGGAACGTAATAATGTTCATGAGTTGCCATTTATTGTTCTCCTTATCGGGCACGCTTTAACGCCTAGCCACCGGTGTTTGCAGCAACAGCCGCGGGTGGATGACGTGCGGTGATATCGAACAGCGTGTAGGAAAGCGTCAGGTGCTTCACATCCTTGGGCATGTCACGGTCAACGATGAAACGTACCGGCATCTCGATCCGTTGACCGGGCTGCAGCACTTGCTGGGTAAAGCAGAAACATTCGGTCTTGTGGAAGTACGCCGCCGCGGCGCTGGGCGCGATGCTTGGAACTGCCTGGGCGCTCATCGGCCGATCGGTCGGGTTATGGGCGATGAAGATCATCTCGTTCACCGCCCCCGGGTTGGCGGTCAGTTCGTCACTTTTAGGATAAAAATCCCAGGACATGTTGGCGGCATTGGTCGACAGAAACTGCACGCGAACCTGCCGCGAGGTGTCGACCGTTTGTTCGCCCTCATACTGCCCGCCGGTCTTGCCGTTGATGCCGAACGCCTTGCACATCACGTCGTAGATCGGCACCAGGGCAAACCCGAAGACAAACATCGCCACCACCACCAGCAGCAGGCGCGTGACCAGCTTCTTCAACGAAATCGAATCAGCCATGGTGCAAGCCCTCCACACAAAACCCTGTGGGAGCGAGCTTGCTCGCGATAGCGGTGTATCTGACACACCGCGCCGCCTTCATCGCGAGCAAGCTCGCTCCCACGAAGGCAAGGCTGTTCATTTCACTTCCGGCGGCGTGGTGAAGGTGTGATACGGCGCCGGTGACGGGATGCTCCATTCCAGGCCTTCGGCCCCATCCCACGGTTTGGCCGGGGCTGGCGCGCCGCCGCGAATGGTCTTGATCACGATGAACAGGAAGAAGATCTGCGTGGCGCCGAACATGAACGCACCGATCGACGACACCATGTTGAAGTCGGCGAACTGCAGGTTGTAGTCGGGAATCCGCCGCGGCATGCCCGCCAGCCCCACGAAATGCATCGGGAAGAAAGCCATGTTCATGCCGATGAACGACAGCCAGAAGTGCAGCTTGCCGAGGGTTTCGTCGTACATGTGGCCGGTCCATTTCGGCAGCCAGTAGTAGGCCGAGGCGAAGATCCCGAAGATCGCCCCCGGTACCAGTACATAGTGGAAGTGCGCGACCACAAAGTAGGTGTCCTGGTACTGGAAGTCCGCCGGGGCGATGGCCAGCATCAACCCGGAGAAACCGCCGATGGAAAACAGGATCACGAACGCCACGGCAAACAGCATCGGTGTCTCGAAGGTCAGCGACCCTTGCCACATGGTGCTGGCCCAGTTGAACACCTTCACTCCGGTCGGCACCGCGATCAGCAGCGTGGCGTACATGAAGAACAACTCGCCCACCAACGGAATGCCGACCACGAACATGTGGTGCGCCCAGACGATGAACGACAGGAACGCGATACTCGCCGTCGCATAGACCATCGAGGTGTAGCCGAACAGCGGCTTGCGTGAGAAGGCCGGAATGATCGAGCTGACGGCACCGAAGGCCGGCAGGATCATGATGTACACCTCGGGGTGACCGAAGAACCAGAACACGTGCTGGAACAACACCGGGTCGCCGCCACCGGCGGCACTAAAGAAGCTGGTGCCGAAGTGGATGTCCATCAGCATCATCGTCACGCAACCGGCCAGTACCGGCATCACCGCGATCAGCAAGAACGCGGTAATCAGCCAGGTCCAGACGAACAGCGGCATTTTCATCAGCGTCATGCCGGGGGCACGCAGGTTGAGGATGGTGGCGATCACGTTGATCGCGCCCATGATCGAACTGATCCCCATCAAATGGATGGCGAAGATGAAGAAGGTCACGCTTTCTGGCGCGTAGGTCGTCGACAGCGGGGCGTAGAAGGTCCAGCCGAAGTTCGGTCCACCGCCGGGGGTGAACAGGGTCGATACCAGCAGGATGAACGCCGCCGGCAATAGCCAAAAGCTGAAGTTGTTCATCCGTGGCAGGGCCATGTCCGGCGCGCCGATCATCAGCGGGATCATCCAGTTGGCGAGGCCGACAAACGCCGGCATCACCGCACCGAAGACCATCACCAGGCCGTGCATGGTGGTCATCTGGTTGAAGAATTCCGGCTGGACGATTTGCAGTCCCGGTTGGAACAACTCGGCGCGAATCACCATCGCGAACGAGCCGCCAAGCAAGAACATGGAGAACGCGAACCACAGGTACAGCGTGCCGATGTCTTTGTGGTTGGTGGTCAGCACCCAGCGCATCAGGCCTTTGGCGGGACCGTGGGCGTGGGCGTGGGCGGTGCCGGTATGAACATGGTCATCGACTACAGCAGTCATGTCCTGTCTCCTGCAAACAGATGGGCTGGGCAGGCCGGGGCGCGATGCCCCGACCGGTTCCTTACGTGCGCAATAGACCGGGTCATTTGCTTTCCGCCTGTTTCAGCTCCAGCACTTCTTTAGGGGTGACCATGTCGCCCTTGTTGTTGCCCCAGGCGTTACGTTCGTAGGTCACGACCGCTGCGATATCGACTTCCGAGAGCTGCTTGCCGAACGCGGCCATGGAGGTGCCGGGCTTGCCGTGGAAGACAATGCCCAAGTGATCCTTGATCGGTCCGGTAGCGATTTTCGAGCCCTTGAGCGCCGGGAACATCGGCGGCAGGCCCTGACCTTCGGCCTGGTGACAGGCAACGCAGGCGGTGTGATAGACCTTGTCGCCGCGCTCCTTGAGCTCGTCGAGGGTCCATTCCTTGCTGGTCAGCTCTTTGAGCTGCAGGGCTTCAGCCTTGCGCTCGCCCAGCCATTTTTCGTAATCGGCCTTTTCCTTGACCTCGACCACGATTGGCATGAAGCCGTGGTCCTTGCCGCACAATTCGGCGCATTGACCGCGGTAGATGCCAGGCTTGTCGACGCGGGTCCAGGCTTCGTTGACGAACCCCGGAATCGCATCGCGCTTGACCGCAAAGGCCGGCACCCACCAGGAGTGGATGACGTCGGCGGAAGTCACCAGGAAGCGCACCTTGGCGCCGATCGGCAGCACCAATGGCTTGTCGACCTCAAGCAGGTAATGCTCGCCCTTGGTTTCCTTGTTGTGGATCTGATCGGCGGGCGTGGTCAGGTTGCTGAAGAACTCAACGTCCTGGCCCAGGTATTTGTAGTGCCACTTCCACTGATAGCCGGTGACCTGGATATCGATATCCGGCTCACTGGCGTCATACATCTTGATCAGGGTTGCGGTCGCAGGGACCGCCATGGCCACCAGAATCAGGAAGGGCACGATGGTCCAGAGGATTTCAACGGTGGTGCTTTCATGAAATTTTGCGGCCACCTGCCCGGTCGAGCGGCGGTGGAGAATCATCGACCAGAACATGGCGCCGAAGACGATGATGCCGATTACTACACAGATCCAGAAAATGGTCATGTGCAGGTCAAATACTGCGTGACTGATTTCAGTCGCTCCCGGCGCCATATTCACAGCCCATTCGGCGTGTGCCGGACTGAAAATCGACCACAACAGGAGGCCCATCCAGACGTGTGGATGTCGCATCATTGCGGGTTCCCCTTATCGTTCTTTTTATCCCGCCGGCTTTCACCTGCGGCAAGGGAGCGGCTTTCAGACTACGAACTTGAATCGCCGAGCCTTGCTGCGTGTGCAGTCGGGCGTCATCAGCTAACTCCATTCCCACCCGAGTATAGACAGCGACTGCCACCTCGCAATGTGATGGCGTAAATCACCTGAAACAGCTGGGACTTGCGTTCCAGGGCACGAATGGAGAAGGATGCAGACGAGTGGCGGCAAACCGATATAACTTTGATGTCTCAAGGATGAAATAATTATGACAAATGCGTCTTAGCATTTTTCGTATGCCAGCTAAGTTATGTCTTCCCTATTTCATTGCCTTTGTTTCCTGGAGTTTTCATGAACACCGCCGCATTGCGCGAGCAGATCCAAAAAGCCCAACAACACGAAGCCGAAACCGGCCTGCTGACTCGTCAGCTGGAATCCCAACTGCCACACCTTCACTCCGCCATCCAATTGCCGGATGTCGACGCCAACGGCGTGATGACGCGTTTTGTGGCCGCGTATATAGAGCAAGTGCCGGACCTGCTGGACGCAGCCAATGAAGTCGCCAGGGAAGCGGGTATCGAATCACAGATCAAACCGGTGCTGAAAATCGCCGAGCAGTTCTTCCTTCAGCCGCCGGCGATCATGGCCGGCCACGTCGGTCTGGACAGCCTGCTGGACGAAGCCTATCTGGCGCACCGCCTGGTCGAAGAGGTCAATGACCTGTACATCAAGCATTTTGGCCAGCCACTGATCCCCTTGGACATGACTGTTGCCAACCTGATTGCCCACCAACTGATCGGCGAGGAGTTCGCCAATCAACTGGATGAGGCGGTGCATCACGCCGTGGACGAGATGCTCAATGAAGACAGTTTCGCGCTGGAGTCCGTCGAGGTCTACCGCGAGAAGCTCAACAGCCCGGACACCGGCGCTGCGTGGAAACGCTGGCCGTGCCTGTCGCGCCAACTGGGTGTAGGCCTGGAGCTGGATCAGCCAGCCGCTTGATACGTTGCCCATAAAAAAATCGCAGCCTATTGGCTGCGATCTTTTTTAAGCGGCTGCGGAACCGACGCCCGTCGTGGTTCGCAATCGCCCTTCCAACCTGCGCTTCAACCCCCGCGCTTCAATCAACAGTTTTGATCCCTTGGCCGCATTGGCCCGACCCCATTCCTCCAGCAACTCCAGACACGAGTGATCGATGTAGCTCAGGTTATTGAGTGGCACATGCACCGTCGCGCCTGCGGGAATGGTCCCTAGCACCTGGGTCAGTGCCGGCACTTTGAGAAAAGTCGCTGCGCCTATCAATCGCAGTTCCATTTCGCCGTCCTTGGGCAGATCGATCAGGCTGATTTTCAGCCGCGAAGCCTTCCAGGCCAGTTTGGCCAAGGTCAGGCCGAAGCCGATCAGCACGCCGGTCAGCAGGTCGGTGAAGATGATCGCCAGGGCTGTTGCCGCGTAGGTGAACATCGGCATCCGCCCATAACGGCCCAGACCGCGGAAGGCCTTGAGGTCGACCAGTTTGAAACCGGTGTAAACCAGAACGCCCGCCAGGCTCGCCACCGGAATGCTTTGCAGCACGCTGGACAGCAGCAACACGAAAGCCAGCAGCCACAGGCCATGGAAGATCGCCGACAGTCGCGTGGTGGCGCCCGCTTGGACGTTGGCCGAACTGCGCACGATCACGCCGGTCATTGGTAGCGCGCCGAGTAAACCGCAGAGCATGTTGCCTACGCCTTGAGCCGACAATTCCCGGTCGAAGTCTGAGCGCTGGCCGCTGTGCATGCGGTCCACCGCGGCGGCCGAGAGCAGGGTTTCGGCGCTGGCGATAAACGCCACGGCAAATGCGGCAATGAGCAGCGTCGGGTCAGCCAGGTTGAGTAAATCTGCGGGTTTCAGCCAGTCGATGGCTTCCGCCAGGTTGTCTGGGACTTCTACTCGTTTGACCTGCAACGCGAGCACCAGGCTGGCGACGGTCGCCAGGCCTACACCCAGCAGTGCGCCGGGAATGAAGCGCAGGGAATGGGGGCGTAATTTCTCCCACAACCACATCACCGCAATCGTCGACAGCCCGAGCAACCCGGCTTGCCAACCGAAGGAGGGCAAGGCCTGCACGACGGCAGCCGGGAAGGCTGCCAGATTATCCAGCCCCGAGGGCTTGGGCACGGAGTCGAGCATCACATGCACCTGTGACAACACGATCAGCACGCCAATCCCGGCGAGCATGCCGTAGACCACGGCCGGCGCCGTCACCCGAAACCAGCAGCCCAGCTTTAAACGCCCTGCCACCAGTTGCAGAAAACCGGCCAGCAGCAGGATTGGCCCGAGCATGTCGACGCCGTGCTGGCGTACCAGTTCGAACACCAGAACCGCCAAACCGGCCGCCGGGCCGCTGACTTGCAGTGGCGAACCGGCAATCCAGCCCACCACCAGGCCACCGATGATCCCGGTGATCAAGCCTTTGGACGGCGGCAGCCCCGAGGCGATGGCGATGCCCATGCACAAGGGCAGGGCGACGAGAAACACAACCACGGACGCCAGCAGCTCCCGTGGCAGAACAGCTTTAAGTTGAGCAGCACGCATGGTGACTCTCCCGAAGTTTTCTTCAGGCGTGGCGAAGCCAGGCTGCTTGATCAGCAGCCTTGGCTAAACCACACAATAATTTAGGAAGATTTAGAAGCGCGCTTTGGGCGTCGCCACCGGAATCGGATGGCTGCCATCGAGCGGCAGGAAACAGCCCTTGTCCGCATCGTAGGCTCTGATTTCGCTGGTTTCGATGTTGTAGATCCAACCATGGATAAACAGCTGCCCATTGGCCATGCGCGAGGCTACCGACGGGTGCGTGCGCAAATGTTGCAGCTGGGCGATCACATTCTCCTCGGTGAGGACGTGCATGCTTTCGTTTTCGTCAGCGCAATGGCAGTTGTCCTGGACCATGGTTTTTGCCACTTCCGCATGACGCAGCCAGGCTTTGACCGTCGGCATTTTTTCCAGGCTTTGCGGGTTGAGCACTGCGCGCATCGCGCCACAGTCAGAGTGCCCGCAGATGATGATGTGTTGCACGCCGAGGGCCAGTACCGCGTATTCGATTGCCGTGGAAACACCGCCGTTCATTTGCCCATAAGGCGGCACAACGTTGCCCACGTTACGGGTGACGAACAGGTCGCCGGGGGCGCTTTGGGTGATCAGCTCAGGAACGATGCGCGAATCGGCGCAGGCGATGAACATCGCTCTGGGGCTCTGGGCCGTGGCAAGTTTTTTGAAGAGTTCTTCCTGCTGTGGAAAAACCTCGTGATGAAAATGCAAAAAGCCGTCAACGATATGCTGCAGCGCTGCATCGGCGGTTTCCGCCTCCGGTTGGGCTGAAGCCGACGCAGCCAACGGCTGTTTATCCTTGTCACTCATGATTCATCCTCTTTGGCGGAGTCAGGGAATTTTCCCGTTTTTTCCGGTGTGAAGCCAGTGGCTGTTTAAAAAACATCCAGGTTGAGAATCTAGACCTGTCAGTCACTCGATGAACAAGGTAGCGGTCGAAACTTAACTCAAACTGAATAAAACGCTCTAGAACGCGTGTTCCATGTCACAAAAAACGTGACCGGTGTAGTGGCAAAGTGCATTTCACCCTACTCAACCATAGACCAATTGTCCTCAAATCAACGACATCTGGCGACCCGGCGGACAGAAGGCTTCGCAGTCCAGATTGAAACCTTCCCGACGATTGAGCCCCAGGCGTTTGATGGTTTTGGCAAAGCGTTGCGCCAGCAGATCGGCAAACGGCCCTTCGCCACGCATCCTGGCACCGAAGCGACTGTCGTAGAGCTCGCCACCACGGCTCTGACGAATCAGGCTCAACACATGAGCGGCACGCTGAGGATAGTGGGCCGCCAGCCATTCTTCGAACAGCGGCGCAACTTCCAGCGGCAGGCGCAGCATCATGTAGGCCGCACTTTGCGCCCCCGCGGCATGAGCTTCGGTGAGCAGGCTTTCGAGTTCGCTGTCGTTGATCATCGGAATCATCGGCGAGCACAGAACGCCCACCGGAATTCCCGCTTCACGCATCACGCGGATCGCCCGCAACCGAGCCTTGGGTGCCGCGGCGCGCGGTTCGAGGATGCGTTTGAGCTCATCGTCCAGGGTGGTGAGGCTGATCATCACCGCCACCAGCCTTTGCTCGGCGAGTTCGGCCAGCAGGTCCAGATCCCGAAGAATCAGCGAGCCCTTGGTAATGATGGTCACGGGATGGCGATAGCGCAGCAGCACTTCGAGGGTTTTGCGGGTGATTTTGTGTTCGCGTTCAATCGGTTGATAAGGGTCCGTATTGGAGCCCAGATTGATCGGCGCACATTGATAGCCGCGCTTGGACAGTTGTTCTTCCAGCACATCGGCGGCGTTGGTCTTGGCGATCAGTTTGGTTTCGAAATCCAGCCCTGGCGACATGTCCCAATAAGCGTGGCTGGGCCGCGCGTAGCAATAGATGCAGCCGTGCTCGCAGCCGCGATAGGGATTGATCGAACGATCGAAGGGCAAGTCCGGCGAGTTGTTGCGAGTGATGATGGTTTTCGCCGTTTCGATGCGCACCTCGGTGCCCTGGGTGATCGGCGCTTCCTGATACCAGCCGTCATCCTCGGCCACCGAGCGATTCGGCGCGAAGCGGTTGTGCGGGTTGGTCGCGGTACCGCGGCCGCGCGGGGGAAGAGGGGTGGACATGAAAACGCCTCTGTACTGTTTTTATATACAGTATAGGGGCGTTATTCATCTGGCTAGTGCCGCTGGGCAGTCAGTTTTTCTGGGTGACTTGCCCTAGATCGTCTGCCGACGTGGTCTTCATATCATTCGTGCGCAGGTCTGCTACTTCGCTCGCCTTGACCGGCGAGCCGCCGTTGCCCCAGCTGCTGCGGATAAAACTGACCACATCCGCCACTTCCTGATCCGACAGGCGCCAGGCGAACCCCGGCATCGTGAAGGTCGAAGGCGCCATGTGGGTCGCCGGCAGCGTACCGCCCTTGAGCACGATGTGAATCAGCGACGTCGGATCCTCCGACTGCAACACCGGGTTGCCTGCCAGCGCCGGGAACACTTTGGTGTAGCCATGGCCATCGGTACGGTGACAGGCCGCGCAGTTGTCGATGTACACCGAAGCGCCGCGCTTGCTGTCGTCCCCGTTCCACAGTGCCTGTGCGATCTGTTTGTCGTACTGGTGCGGTTGGTCGTCTGGATCATTTGCCGGCAAGGACTTGAGGTAACGGGCAATCGCGGTGAGATCGTTGTTGGTCATGTATTGCATGCTGTGCGTCACCACATCACTCATGCCACCAAACACTGCGCTGCGATCACTGCGACCGGTCTTGAGGAACTGCACCAGTTGTTCTTCGCTCCAGCTGCCGAGGCCGTCCTTGTGATCGCCCCGCAGACTTTTCGCGATCCAGCCTTCCAATGGCGCACTGCCTGACAGAAATGCGCTGCCTTCGCCTGCATTCAGGGCTTTTTCCTGCATGGTCAGGGCACGCGGCGTATGGCACGCGCCACAATGTCCGAGGCCTTCCACCAGATAAGCCCCACGACTGACCGCGGCATCTTCGCCGGGTGCCGCTTTGTAGTCCGCCACAGCCGGGGAAAACATCCAGCGCCAGCCCGCAAGCGGCCAGCGCATGCTCAAAGGCCAGGGGATGTCGCTGTCCTTGTTCTCCTGAGCGACCGGCGCTACGCCGTGCATAAAGTAGGCGTACAAGGCTTTCATGTCGGTTTCGTTGACGCTGGCGTAGGACGGATACGGCATGGCCGGGTACAACGTACTACCGTTTTTGGCGACGCCATGGCGCACGGCTTTGTCGAAATCCTCAAAGCTATAGTCAGCCAGGCCGGTTTTATCCGGTGTGATATTGGTGGAGTAGATCGTCCCGATCGGCGTTTCCATCGGCAGGCCGCCAGCGAACGGCTTGCCGTCCTTGGCGGTGTGGCAGGCCACGCAGTCACCCGCTCGGGCGAGGTACTCGCCTTGTTTGATCAGGTTTTGATCGATTTCTTCGGCGTTGATCGAGCTACAACCGAGCAGCGCCAGAGTCGCGATAACAAGTGCTTTCATGGTCATCGCTCCTTAAGCCTGAACCAGCGGGCCGGGATTTTTCAGGTACTGCTCGCGGATCGCCCGGGCCGACCAGTAGGTCAAAGCTGCCACCAGGCCGGTAGGGTTGTAGCCCAGACCTTGTGGGAAAGCTGACGCTCCTGGGACGAAAACGTTGTGTACGTCCCAGCTCTGCAAGTAACGGTTCAGGGCGCTGGTTTTCGGATGGGTGCCCATGATCGCGCCACCGTTGAGGTGGGTGGTCTGGTAAGACGCGGTGTTGAAGTGATCGCCAACCTTCTTGCCAATCACGGCGATGGCTTTGGGGCCCATCGCTTCGGCGATCTTGCCCATTTTTTCGACCATGAAGCGGTTCATCTTGATGTCGTTTTCCTGCCAGTCGAAGGTCATCCGCAACAGCGGCAAGCCGTAGGCATCGCGGTACACCGGGTCCAGATCGAGGTAGTTGCCGCGGTAGGATTGATGCGCGCCGTGGGCATCCATCGACACTTGATGGGTGTAGTAATCGGCGGTGGCACGTTTCCAGGCACTGCCCCAGGCCGGGGTGCCCGGCGGGTTGGATGTGCCTGCGATCGGTCGGCTGCCGGCCTGGTTGACCCACATCGGCGAGCCGCCGACAAAACCATGGGGCCCGTGATCGAAGTTGTCGGCGTTGAAGTCGTCCACCGCCACGCCGTTACCGCCGGCACCCATAAAGTTATTGGTGTGGGTGTCTTTGTCGAAGTAGGCCTTGATGGTGGCCATGTTCTGGTAAGCGAAGTTCTTGCCGACAACGCCTTCGCCGCTGATCGGGTCGTACGGCTTGCCGATACCCGAAAGCAACATCAGCCGCACATTGTGGAACTGGAAGGCACCGAGGATCACCAGGTCCGCGGGCTGCTCGATCTCCCGGCCCTGGCCATCGATGTAGGTGACGCCTGTCGCCTTGCTCTTGGTGCTGTCGAGATTGACCCGCAATACGTGGGAGTTGGGCCGCAGCTCGAAATTGGGCAGCGGTTTGAGCGCCGGCAGAATGTTTACGTTCGGCGATGCCTTGGAATACATGTAGCAGACATAGCCGCTGCAAAAACCGCAGAAGTTGCACGGGCCCATCTGTGCGCCGTAGGGGTTGGTGTAGGGGCCTGACGTATTGGCAGAGGGCAGGTTGTAGGGTTTGTAACCCACTGCGGTGGCCGCTTTCTGAAACAGCTGTGCGGAAACAGTGTTCTTCTGCGATTCCAGCGGGAAATGATTCGAACGATCCGGCGCGTACGGGTTGCCGCCCTTGCCTTCGCCGACCAACTGACCGTTCACCGTCCAGGCCTGACCCGACGTGCCAAAGACCTTCTCGGCGTAATCGAAAAACGGTTCCAGCTCTTCATAGCTGACGCCGAAGTCCTGGATGGTCATGTCCTTGGGGATGAAGCTTTTGCCGTAGCGTTCTTCGTAGTGGCTGCGCATGCGCAACTCGATCGGGTCGACCCGAAAGTGCACGCCGGACCAGTGCAAACCGGCGCCGCCGACACCATTGCCGGGCAGGAAAGCGCCCAGTTGGCGGTTCGGCAACGCGATGTCATTCACGCTATGGCGAATGGTCACGGTCTCTTTGGAAATGTCCTGGAAGAGTTTTTTACGCACGCTGTAGGTGAGTTCGTCGATCACCTGTGGATAGTTGCCATCGGGATAAGTGTCCTGCATCGGCCCGCGCTCCAGCGCCAGCACATTCAGGCCGGCTTCTGTCAGCTCCTTGGCCATGATTGCGCCCGTCCAGCCAAAACCGACGATCACTGCGTCGACCTTCTTCATTACCGTTGCCATGCTTACGCCCTCTCGCCGCGAATCGAAACTGCCGGGAAGGGGTATTGCTCGTTGCGTTCCACCCAATCCATGAAATCGGCGCGGGCGCCGGGGAAGCCGATCATGGTCCAGCCGACCATGCCTTTGTTGCCGCCGTGAATCGGGTCGCAGAAGAACCCTTCTTTGGTGTTTTGCAGCAGCAGGTTGAAGAAAACCTTCGCTGGAACACTGTCGAACTGAGGTTTTCCGGCCTCGAGTTGTTTGAGTAAATAGTCTCGGGTAGCGCTGTCTTGCTCAGCAAATACTTTACCGTTGAACGTTTTCGACCAAGCATCCGTCGCGGCGATGCCCAGGCGATAAATCTCTTTGGGCACCAGTTTGCTCTGCCAGCCCATTTCCGGAGCAGCGTCTGCGTTGAATGGTCCCTGCATGAACCACAGCGCGCCGGCCGCGTAAGGCGTATTCATCTGGCGGTCGATGTATTCGGGCACACCGGCTTCCAGGGCGCCTGGCCCTTGGGCATCGCTCGGAATCAGCTGGGCGACAGCCGCCTGGATGAACGTCCATTCTTCGGTGGTGAAGTAGCTGGGTTCATAGGTGCTGGTGCTGACCGGCTCTTTGCCGGAACTGGCCGGGGCTGCTTCGGGCGCGGCCATCAGGACCGTGCTACCCAGACCGGTGCTGGCAACGGTGACCACCGGGATCAAGGTCAGGGATTTGCGCAAAAACTCACGCCGCGGGTTGTCTCGATCTTGATCGGACATAGGAGGGCACCTCATCAGGCATAGCGGTTTTTCAGCCGTCTCGCAGGACGGCTTTTCGTTTTGGCACCGATGCAGATCGCCAACAAGCGGAGAGCAATAGGGCGCATCGGTAATATGGAGAAACAAATGGTAGCAGGCTAAGCATAAAGATGAACCGATTCAGCTAAAAAACCTCGGTTTTGCGACGAAAGCGATCGGCTGATTCACGATTCTTTGACAGAGGGGTCACAGGCCTTTGACCGCTCGGGGTTGAAGCTGGGCGTCATCTTCCCGATTCTTCCTGAACGGTCACTCCCAGCATGTCTCTACTGCGTTGTGTCTTAGCGATTTACCTGTCGCTGGCCGCACTTTTGAACCTGCCGCTGGCCCTTGCCGACGACAGTGCGTTGCCCCGACCTGCGGAGTGGGCTCAATCGGTCGAGGTGCAATACAACCTTTTCAAAATGTCCCCGACGCTCTATCGCAGTGCATTGCCCGACAGAGGCTCAGTGCCGTTACTGGAAAAACTCAAGGTCGGGACGGTAATCACGTTCCTGCCCGAGTCGGATTCAAGCTGGTTGTCGACGCCAGGTATCGCACAGGTACAGCTGCCCTATCGCACCAACCATGTGGATGATGCGGATGTACTCAAAGCCCTTCGCGCGATCCAGACTGCCGAAGCCAAGGGACCGGTGCTGATGCACTGCAAGCATGGTTCGGACCGCACGGGCCTGATGGTGGCCATGTACCGGGTCGTGGTGCAGGGCTGGAGCAAGGAAGACGCCCTGAGCGAAATGACCCAGGGCGGCTTTGGTGACAGCACTCATTTCAAGGACGGCGTCCGTTACATGATGCAGGTCGATGTCGACAAGCTCCGCACCGCGTTGGCCAACGGCGATTGCAGCACGAGTCCGTTCGCCAGTTGTTCGATGAAGAGCTGGTTCAAATCGGCCCACGTCGAGTAAACCGTTGCCTCAGCGGGTAACGGCCTCTGACGAAAGCGCGAACAGATCTTCGGCGATCGGCCGTTCAAGAAACGCTTCCAGGGCGGTCAGCAAGGAGCGCGAATCGCCCGGAGAAAAAAACGCCTCGCGAAAGACTCGCCCTGTTTGCGCATTGAAGACCCCGTCCTGACGGAATCGCTTGAAGGCTTCGTTGGCCAGTACGCCTGACCACGTGTAGGCGTAAACGGAGGCGGCGTAACCGGTCACCATGTAGTCAAAGCCGTTTGCGAACCGACAATAAGACGGCAGTTGCACGTGGGGAATCTCCTGCTGAACGTCTTCGAATACTTGCTGGGTGCTACGACCATCGCCTTGGCTGCGGTGCAATTCGAAATCGCACATTGCACCCATCAGCAAGAGTGCGGTTTGCCGGCTGGTCCGGGTTTCGAGGGCTGCCAGTACCGCGTCTACCCGCGCCTCGGTCAAGCGTTCACCGCTTTGGTGGTGGGCACCGAGCCATAATAGAAACTCCCGTGACAGGCACCACTGCTCGAATACTTGCCCTGCGAACTCCACCGTATCGCGCCCCAGTTGGGAAATGCCGGAAAGGTTGTGATGCGGCGAACTCGTCAGCACGTGTTGCAGACAGTGACCGAATTCATGAAAAAGCGTCCGCAGATCCTTGTGCTCAAGCAGGCACGGATGGCCGTCGACCCCAGGCGTGAAGTTGCAGTGAAGATCGGCAATCGGTAGCGCTGCGCGGCCTTCGGCGTTTCTTCGTCGGTTTCGCAGCGTGCCGGTCCAGGCGTAATCCGGAGCTTCTTTGCGGTGGAACGGGTCAAGATAAATATGCCCGATGGTCTGACCATGCTCGCTGATCTCAAACAGGCGCACGTCGTTATGCCAGCGACTGAATTCAGCCTGCTCAAGGATCCGGATCCCGAACAGCCGTTCGCAGAACAGGCAGAGTCGTCGCAAGGTGCCGTCCAGAGGGAAATAGTCGCGCAGATTCTTCAGGGCTTCAGGGAAACGATGGTGGCGCAGTTGTTCAGCGAGAAATTCGTGGTCCCAGGCGTGTACTTCAGAGATGCCCCGTTCGAGCGCAAACTCTTGTAGCTCCTTTGAATCCCGTGCAAGGGTCGGTGTGTTCAATGTCACTTGCCGACGCAGGAAACTACGAACTTGATCGGTGGACTCGGCCGCTGCGGTGGCCAGACGCAGTTGCGCGAAATTATCGAAACCTAGCAGTTTGGCTTTCTGGTGGCGCAGCGAAAGCAGCAACGTCAGTACAGGATCATTATCGAACTCGTCGGCATGCGGGCCTTGATCGGACGCGCGCGTGGAGTACGCCACGAAATATTCTTCTCGCAATGCCCGATTTTCGGCGTACCTCATGATTTGCTGGTAGGTGTTTTCATCCAGGGGAATCAGCCAGCCTTCATGTCCTGCTTCTTTGGCCAGGTGTCTCAGACGATTTTTTACGGTGGGGTATAAACCTTCCAGTACCGCAACGTCATCGACGTGCTTGGTCCATGCAGCGTTGGCGCTTTTCAGATGGATGAGAAACAGCTCTTCGAGCCGATCAATGTCGAGGTTCAATCGGGCCAGCTTTTCCCGCTGCTTCAGGGGCAAGCCGATTCCCGACAATTGAAACTTGCGCAGAATCTTGGCCAGCGCTGCCTTGCGCGGTTCATCGAAGTTGAGGGCGATTGAACTGTTCGCCAACCGCTGGTATGCGTCAAACAACGCACGATTGCTCATTCTTTCGGATCGGTACTGCGCCCCAGCGTCGCTGCACGCAGCAGCTGCCGTGTTCCAGGCGGTATCGTTGTGTTTCGCCATCGACAGGATCTGGATGATGCCCAAAGCCTCGCCCAGGCGCGCATCGATTTCATCGATGGCCAGAACCAGGTCATCCCAATTGGGGAATACGGATTGGCTGGTGATGGTTTCGGCAATGACCTGCCGGTTGTCGGTAATGATGGCTGTGATTGCCGGCACGAGGTGTTCGGTGCGGACCTCCGACCAGGGCGGCAGGTCCCAGGCCTGTAAAAGCGGATTGGTATCGGGCATGGCGTCTTCCTTGAGCAGAGGCTGAATGTGGTCAGCCTATAAAGGAAGCGCAGGGGAAAGGTGGTAGATAGTTACCACCCCCACACCGCAAGGTGTGGTGGTGGCGGTGACTCAGTGTTGCTCGTCAGGCTTTTTCTTCAGCTTCGGGTTCGGGAAAAACTGCACGGCCTGAACCTTGGCGTCCGGTACTTTCAGCGCTGAAGTGTTGACTCGCGTGCCCAATTCCTTGGGCACAGACAGGCCTTGTTCATTCAGCGTGTCGGAATAACCGCAGGCCACGCACTCGCGGTGCGGGACTTCGTCTTCGTTCCACATCATCAACTTGTCCGGCTCGCTGCAGGCCGGGCAGACCGCCCCGGCGATAAAGCGTTTTTTGGTAATCACAGGCCCCTCACTCATGCTGCAGCGACCTCACTCAGGCCGCTGTGGCGCAAGAGTGCGTCAATCGACGGCGGGCGTCCGCGGAAGTCGACGAACAGCACCATCGGCTCCTGGGAACCACCGCGCGCCAGGATCGCTTCGCGGAAGGCGCGGCCGGTCTCGGCGTTGAGCACGCCTTCTTCTTCGAATTTCGAGAAGGCATCTGCCGACAGCACTTCAGCCCATTTGTAGCTGTAGTAGCCCGCCGCATAACCGCCGGCGAAGATGTGCGCAAAGCTGTTCGGGAAACGGTTGTAGGCCGGTGGACGCATGACCGACACCTCGTCGCGCACACCTTCAAGTACCTGCGCCACGCTACGGCCGTCACCGTGGGTGGCGTGCAGGTCGAAGTCGAATAGCGAGAACTCCAGCTGACGAACCATCATCAGCCCGGACTGGAAGTTCTTCGCCGCGAGCATTTTCTCCAGCAGGTCCTGAGGCAGCGGTTCGCCGGTTTCGTAGTGGCCGGAAATCAGCGCCAGACCTTCCGGCTCCCAGCACCAGTTTTCCATGAACTGGCTTGGCAGCTCGACCGCATCCCAGGCCACGCCGTTGATGCCGGATACGCCGGCGTGTTCAACGCGGGTCAACAGGTGATGCAGGCCGTGACCGAATTCGTGGAACAGGGTGGTCACTTCATCGTGGGTCAGCAGCGCTGGTTTGCCGCTGTCGGCCGGGGTGAAGTTGCACACCAGGTTCGCCACCGGACTTTGCAATACGCCGCTGATCGTGCGGCGACGGTCACGGGCGCCGTCCATCCAGGCACCGCCACGCTTGTTGGCGCGGGCGTAGAGGTCGAAGAAGAAGCGGCCGACGTGCTGGCCGTTTTCCTTGATTTCAAACAGGCGAACATCCGGGTGCCAGGTGTCGAAGCCTTTCTGCTCGGCGATTTCAATGCCGTACAGACGCTGGACAATAGCGAACAGACCGCCCAGCACTTTATCGATCGGGAAGTAAGCGCGAAGGGCTTCCTGGGCCACGCTGTAGCGCTGCTCGCGAAGCTTTTCACCGTAAAAACCGCTGTCCCAGCTTTGCAGGTCCGGGCAGCCTTGTTCGGCGGCGTACGCCTTGAGCTGTTCCAGATCCAGGGTGGCGAACGGCTTGCTGCGCGTGGCCAGATCGCGCAGGAAACTCAGCACTTGATCGCTCGATTCGGCCATTTTGGTGGCCAGGCTCAGCTCCGAGAAGCTGGCGAAACCGAGCAGCTTGGCCAGTTCCTGACGCAGACCGAGGATGTCTTCCATGACCGGGCCGTTATCATTCTGACCGGCATTCGGGCCTTGGTCCGACGCTCGGGTGCAGTAGGCGGCGTAGACTTCTTCGCGCAGGGCGCGGTCCTGGGCGTAGGTCATCACCGCGTAGTAGCTCGGGAATTCCAGGGTGATCAGGAAGCCGTCCAGGCCTTTGGCCTGTGCAGCCGCGGCCATTTGCGCCTTGGCCGAATCGGTCAGGCCGGCGAGGGCGGCTTCATCAGTGACGTGCTTGGTCCAGGCCTGAGTGGCGTCGAGCAGCTGGTTGGAGAAGCGGCTGCCCAGCTCCGACAATTTGCTCTGCACTTCGGCGTAACGCTTCTGTTCGGCTTCCGGCAGGTCGATACCCGACAAACGGAAGTCACGCAGGGAGTGTTCCAGGATAGTTTTCTGCGCCACGTCGAAACCGGCAGCTTCGGGACTGTTGGCCAGCGCTTCGAATGCTTCGAACAACTCGCGGTTCTGCCCCAGTTCGGTGGAATAGGCGCTCAGGGCCGGCAGGCATGATTCGTAGGCTTCGCGCAGTTCGGCGCTATTGCACACGGCATTCAGGTGGCTGACCGGGCTCCAGGCGGCGCCCAGTCGATCATTCAGTTCGTCCATCGCCAGCACCAACCCGGCCCAGGTCGGTTGTTTGCCCTGGGTTTTGAGGATCTCGATAATGGCGGTGCGGTTGTCAGCCAGGATCTGGTCAATGGCCGGTTGCACGTGTTCGGCACGGATCGCCGAGAACGGCGGCAGGTCGTAGGACTGCAAAAGAGGGTTGTTCACGCTCACGGTTGGCACCTTGGCTGGAAGAAACATTGCGCCATCTTAATTACAATCGACGCTCACCGCAGCTATCAGCAAAAGAGAGAGAGCCTATCGTGACCCTTCGCAAGTATCAGAACCACACGCCGCTACTGGGTAAAGGCGCCTTTGTCGATGGTTCGGCGGTGGTGATCGGCGACGTCGAAATCGGCGAAGACAGCTCCGTCTGGCCGCTGACGGTGATCCGCGGCGACATGCACCGCATCCGCATCGGTGCGCGCACCAGTGTTCAGGATGGCAGCGTGCTGCACATTACCCACGCCGGGCCGTTCAATCCCGATGGCTTTCCGTTGTTGATTGGCGACGACGTGACCATCGCGCATAAAGTGATGCTTCACGGTTGCAGCGTGGGCAGCCGGGTTTTGATCGGCATGGGCAGCATCGTCATGGACGGCGCGGTGGTCGAGGACGATGTGATCATCGGTGCTGGCAGCCTGGTGTCGCCGGGCAAGCGCCTGGAAAGCGGCTTCCTTTATGTGGGTAGCCCGGTGAGACAGGTTCGGCCGCTGACTGACAAGGAAAAAGCCTTTTTCACCTACAGCGCGGCGAATTACGTGAAGCTCAAGAATTTGCATCTGGCCGAAGGCTACGATCAGCTCTAAATCCCTAGTAACAAAAAGCGTCCGGCACTTGCTCAGGAATTTTCATGCATTACCAAACCGTATTGTTCGACCTCGATGGCACGCTGACGGATCCACGGGAAGGCATCACCCGTTCGATCCAGTTCGCCTTGAGCAAACTGGGCATCGATGAGCCCGACCTGACCAAACTTGAACACTTCATTGGCCCGCCGTTGTTGCAGGCGTTCATGCAGTTCTACGACTTCGACGAGCCCAAGGCCTGGGAAGCGGTCAACTTCTATCGCGAACGCTTCAAGGTCACCGGACTGTATGAGAACCGCGTATTCGACGGCGTCACACCACTGTTGGAAACCCTCGGCGGGCAGGGGCGACAGCTGTACATCGCGACGTCCAAACCTTGGATTTTGCCCGGGAAATTGCCCGGCACTTCGACTTCGCCAAGCACTTCAAAGTGATCTATGGCAGCGAACTGGATGGAACCCGGACCAACAAAGTCGAGCTGATCGCCCACTTGATGGCCGAAGAAGGCCTAGACCCGGCCAACACCCTGATGATCGGCGACCGTAAACACGACCTGATCGGTGCACGCAGCAACGGGCTGGATGCGGCGGCGGTGGGGTACGGTTTTGGCAGTCGGGAAGAGTTGAACGCTGAAGCACCGGTTTATCACTTCGAGACGCTGGAAGAGATGCATCAGGCGTTTTTGCAGCGATAGTTCAATCGCCTTCGCGAGCAGGCTCGCTCCCACATTGGACTTGTATTCGCAGATCTAATGTGGGAGCGAGCCTGCTCGCGAAGAGGCCCGCTCCGCCACTGAAGTTTTATGCTCCAACCAATGTCTTCAAAGCCGCCTTACGTTCTGCAACCGGCAACGCACCGAGCTTCTCGACCGATGCATAAAACTTCACCCAATCCCCACCCTCTTGCCTGAACAACGCCGCAAACGCCGGCACCCATTGGTCGTACAGCCCAAATGGCAACAGCCGGGCATTGTTCATCGGCGCATTGATCCACGCGTCATAGCGTTTGTCCCCAGCCCATTGGCTGTCGCGCAGCTGCCGGTATTCACTCCGCAATCGTTCGAACTCGTCGGCTTTGCGCTGGCGCATCTGGTCGGCGGGCAGGGGCAGGGTGTACAGCCGTTCAATTCGCGTGCGGGTATCCAGAACCAATTGAATGAACTGGTCCCGTTGCTGCACCTGCGCGCCGCTGTCTGGCGCCAGGCCGCGGAATGCACGCCATTGGCGGGTGCCTTCCTGTTCGACGAAGGTAGCGAAAGACTCATTGAACTCGGTGTCGTCCTTCACATAAAAACGTTGATGCGCCAGTTCATGGAAGATCAGCGTGGCCAATCGTTCGTCACCCCAGGCCATCATCGAACTGATAATCGGATCGTTGAACCAGCCGAGCGTCGAATAAGCCTCGACGCCGCCGATCGACACGTCCATACCTTGCAATCGTTGCAACGCAGCTTCACCGCGGGCCGCGCTCTGACTGTAATAACCGCGGTAGGCGACGCAACCGGCGATCGGGAAGCAATGGTTCTGTGGTGTCAGGGAAAATTCCGGCGTGGCAAACACGTTCCAGACTACGAACGGCCGGCCAATGTCGGCGTACAAACGGTAACTCTGGTTATCCGGCAGCTGCAGCTGTTGGCTGGCGAACGTGCGGGCCTTCTGCGATTGAGTCAGGTGCGCACGCAATAGTTGATCGCGACCGGGATCGGCAATCACTCTGGAAACCGGCTCGCGTGCCCGCAGCAATTGCAGCTGACCACTGGCCAATTGGCCGTAATAGCTGACGCCGGCGCAACCGTTGAGAAACAAAAACAACACACCCGGAAACAAAATGCGTAAAACGCGATCAAGTAACCCAAGGCTTGGAAGCGGCCTGATCAAAATGAATCATCCCTGGAGAGTCTGCCCGCAAGACTATCCCGCCTGACTGGAGCTCCGCTATGCGCACGTTGATGCTGACAGGAATCCTGCTGATGCTGGCAGGTTGTGCTGGATTCGGATTACCCCCCCATGATCCGGCTCAAGCGTGGATCGACCTGGATTCGAAGCAGGAAGACACCGCGCTGCAAGCGGTGGAAGTCGATGACAAGGCCGCCACCGACAAGCGCTATTTCGAGGTTCAGCCGGGCAGCCATGAGTTGACGGTTCGTTACCAGTTCCCGGTCGCACCAACCAACATCGGACCAGACGCCGAGCCGCTATGGCGTGACTGCCAGCTAAACGTGAAATTCAACGACTTCAATGCCGGCGAGCGGTATCAGCTGAAAGCAGGAAATATCGGCTTTCGGCCGTGGGCAAAGCTCTATGATCAGCAGCGAAAAGTGATTGGCCATGGTGTACCGGCAGGCTGCCAACGCACCTGATCGGCGTTACTCTAAAGGACTAGCCCTTGAGAAAATCATCATGCGCAGGTTAACGCTATTACTTGCTGCAAGCATCGTTGCTGGCTGTCAGAGCCCGTTGCCAGCGGTTAATCCGCAGATGGCCTGGGTCGAGTTTTCTACGCCATTCCCCAACGATAAATTGCTGATGGCCGAACGCCTGGACAATCAGCGGTTGCGCGACGGGCGTTTTTTCCAAGTCACCCCGGGTAGCCATGAGCTGATCGTTCGATTCGACTTTGAAGTGCCCGGTGGTGGGGGCCTGGGCATGATGAACGGCCCCTCGGAACGTTTATGCTACCTGACCATCAACTACGATCATTTCGAAGCCGGCCAGCGTTATGTGCTCGAAGGCCGTTCGATAGCGTTCATCCCCGGCGCCCGGTTGTACAACGCCAAGCGTGAAATCGTCGCGGAAGATCGAGAGTCCTATTGCCTCATATGAGGTGAATCAGCGGTCGTTCTTCTGGTAGATGATTTTCTTCGTACCCCCTTCGCACGAGCCAACGACCATATTCTGATCGTGTACTTCGTCGTTGGTAACGATTTCCAGCGTGTAGGACGAGACGTTATTGGCCTGGATCTTGGCTTCAATCTCGGCCTTGAGGTCTTCACAGGATTTCGTTGCCGCCAGGGCCGATGTGGCCAGCGCGCAACAGATAATCGCCAAGGCAAAACGTTTCATGGTTGAAGCTCCTTTGAGGCAGCGCGCACGTAGATGCGTTTCTGCTGCTGTCATTTATTCGACCACAGTTACGCCAGCCAGGTTTTGTTTTAGCGCAAAAAAGATCGCAGGCTGCGCCAGCTCCTACATGGATCGAGTGATCTGTAGGAGCTGCCGAAGGCTGCGATCTTTTCGTTTCAACGCGAATCTAGCTGACCAACGTTGCATCCAGGCTGATTTTCGCATTCAACACTTTGGAAACCGGGCAGCCTTCTTTGGCTTTATTGCTCAGTTCCTCAAATTGAGCCTGAGTCGCCCCAGGAATCTTCGCTTTGAGGATCAGTTTCACTGCCGTGATCGCGAATCCGCCGTCCACCTGGTCCAGGGTGACTTCGGCATTGGTATCGATGCTGTCAGCCTTGAGACCGGCATCGCCGAGAATCATCGAAAACGCCATGGAGAAGCAGCCCGCGTGCGCTGCGCCGATCAACTCTTCCGGATTGGTGCCCTTGCCGCCTTCGAAGCGCGCCTTGAAGCCGTAGGGCGCTTCTCTGAGGACACCGGTTTCCGTGGAAATCGAGCCGATGCCGGTTTTCAGATCACCTTCCCAATGAGCTGATGCTTTCTTTGTGATAGCCATGAATGCCTCCTCAAGATCCGGCGCGAAGGGTCGCGCCTTCGTGGTTTTCGGTTGCTAGGGTTCTGAGGATAGACCGTGGTGCAAAGTTCACCTCATCTGATCTTTCTTCAAATTCGGTAGGAATTTTGCCTCTGCCATTGAAACTCGGGTATATGCCCTCATTGCATGAAACACGCTTATAGATTCGGCAGGTTTTCGTTTGTAAGAAAAAACCTGCGCCCTCAACTGGAGAAGCAGGCTTATGAAACGACTGTCCGATATCAAGTTCTCGACCCTCGATCTGGTGCCCGTGCGGGAGAACGGCAGCGCGGCCCAGTCGCTGCGCAATTCCCTGGACCTGGCGCAACACGTCGAAAAATTCGGCTACAACCGCTTCTGGGTTGCCGAGCACCACAACATGGATGGCATTGCCAGTTCGGCGACCTCGGTACTGCTTGGCTACCTGGCTGGCGGCACCTCGACCATTCGTGTTGGCTCGGGCGGTGTGATGTTGCCCAACCACGCGCCGCTGGTGATCGCCGAGCAGTTCGGCACGCTCGAAAGTCTGTACCCGGGCCGGATCGACCTGGGCTTGGGCCGTGCACCCGGTTCCGACCAGATGACCGCCCGCGCCTTGCGTCGTGAACGCTCCGGCAGCGCCGACGAGTTTCCGGAAGATGTGGCCGAATTGATGCGTTACCTCGGCCCGCGAACCCCGGACCAGCGGATCATCGCAATGCCAGGCACCGGTACCAATGTCCCGGTCTGGCTGCTGGGCTCCAGCCTGTTCAGTGCACAACTGGCGGGTGAACGCGGTTTGCCCTACGCCTTCGCCTCACATTTCGCACCGCGCTTCATGCATGAGGCCATTCGCGTCTACCGCAATCACTTCAAGCCTTCAGCAATATTGGATAAGCCCTACGTAATGCTCGGTGTGCCCTTGGTGGCTGCCGACACCGACGAGCAGGCCGATTATCTGGCGACCTCGGTCTATCAGCGCATCCTGGCGTTGATGCGTGGCCAGAGCCTGGTGCAGCGTCCGCCGGTAAAAACCATGGACGGCCTGTGGCTGCCTCATGAGAAAGAGGCTGTCGGCGATTTCCTTGGTCTGGCGATGGTTGGCAGTCCGCAGAAAATCCGCGCCAAACTGGAGGTGCTGATCGAGCAGACCCAGGCGGACGAGCTGATTTTTACCTGCGACCTGTACGAGCATGCTGATCGTGTGCACTCCTATGAGCTGCTGGCCCAGGTCATGAAGGGCTGACGCTCAAATAGCGAGCACAAAAAAGCCGACGTCATTGCGTCGGTTTTTTTAATTTCGAGGGAGTTCAGCCCTGCTTGTAGACGATTTGCTTGGAACCTTTTTCACAGGTGCCGACGACTTTGCCGTCAGCGGCAGCGCCTTTATCGACGATTTCCAGTGAATAATTAGAAATGCCCTTGGCATCAAGTTTCGCGGTGATTTCGGCTTTCAGCTCTTCGCACGACTTGCCATGAGCCAGGGCTGTTCCCGCGAGACTCAACAAGCCTACTGCCAAAATAAAATTCTTCATCGGTCGCATTCCCTGGTCGGATCAATAGGGGCACCCAGCAATCAGCCGGATTTACATATGTAGCGCTTTGCCATTCCCTATGGCGCTCGGCCAGCGCGCAGGCTCAGAAGATTAGCTCAATCTCAGCTACTGGCAATCCGGAACCCGACTTTGAGCGTCACCTGAAAGTGCGCTGCCTTACCGTCCTTGATGTGCCCGCGGGTTTCGGTCACTTCAAACCATTCCATATATTTGAGGCTTTTGCTGGCCTCGGCCAGTGCGTTGTTGATGGCGTCTTCAATGCTGCTGGTGGACGAGCCGACGAGTTCGACTTTCTTGTAGGTGTGATGGTCAGTCATGGCGTTCTCCTCAGGGTGTGAAATACAGACTAGCAGTGATTTTTCGTATTACTTCTGTCGGCCAATCCGAAGTGGAAGTTCAGATTTACTGCACTTTCTCGAACCCCTGAAGTCCCAACCAACACACGCAACTCAATCAATGCAGGAGAGCCACCATGGCCAACACCTCTTTACGTAAAGCCTCATTGCAAAGCATGGAAGCCGAGATCGAGAGTCTGCTGAAGTCTTTGGAAAACCTGAAGGACGACGCCTCGGACGAGTCGCGTAAAACCCTTAAAGCCTTGAAAAGCAACGCCGAGAACGCGCTGAAGCATTCGCGCCATCTGCTCAGCGATGCGTACGAAGAAGTCAAAGTCAAAACCCGTGAAACCGGGATTGCCACGCGGGACTACGCCCAGGAACACCCTTGGACGACAGCGGGTGTGGCCGTCGGTGCATTGGGTCTGCTCGCGGCTTATCTGCTGTTCAAACGCGGTGACTAATCCGTCTGGCGCAGCTCGTTTTTGAGCCACTGCGCCAGTTGCCGAGCGCGCCCGTCCGCGGCGCGCTTGGGTAGCCACAACGCCAGTTGCGCCGGGGTTTCACTGAAGCCCCATGGCGCAATCAGGCGCCCGGCCTTCAAGTCCTCTGCCACCAGCGGCTCGGGCGCAATCGCCACACCCAGGCCGGCCACGGCTGCCTCCAGCAAATAATACAAATGCTCGAAACCCTGTCCGTACTTCAATGCTTTGGTGTCGAGGTCGCTTTGCTGTGCCCAGATTGGCCAGGCCTGCGGGCGTGAGGTGGTGTGCAGCAATGGCTCGCTTAGCAGCGCTGCGGGCGGTGCGTTTTGCAGTCGTTCGTAGCCCGCGAATCGCGGGCTCATGACCGGGCCGATTCGTTCGCTCGCCAACTCATAGACTTGCATGTCCGCTGGCCACGGTGGCTCGGCAAACACCAGCAAGGCGTCCAGTCCCGGGCGGCGTGGATCGAGATCACCCTCGCCAGCCGACAGGTGCAGGCGCAGGTCAGGCAGGTCGGAATTCAGCCGTCCCAACCTGGGAATAAACCAGCGTGCTAACAAGCTGCCCGAGCAACCCAGTACGAACGGTGCATCGGCGGTGCTTTGGGTCAGCTCTGCACACACAGTCCGCAAACGCTCGAACGCCTCGCCGCTGGCATCGCGCAAACGAATGCCGGCATCTGTGAGTTTCAGGCCGCGACCATCCTTGATAAACAGGCTTACGCCCAAGTGTTCTTCAAGCACCTTGAGTTGCCGGCTGACCGCACCATGGGTGACGTGCAGCTGTTCGGCTGCCTTGCTGACGCTGTTCAGGCGGGCAGTCGCTTCGAAGGCCCGAAGGGCGTTCAGCGGGGGAAGGTCATGACTCATGAGATCTGTGAGTTTTCCTGACAGGTTGCAGCGATCTTATCGGTTTTCAGCCTGAGGCGTCAGGGGTAGAGTGAAGCCCACTCTCTCTTCAAAAGCATCATCCCACGCATTCAACTGGAGCGACCCATGACCCAGACTAATCTGCGCAACGGCCCCGACGCCAACGGCCTGTTTGGCGCGTTCGGCGGCCGTTACGTCGCCGAAACCCTGATGCCGTTAATCCTCGATCTGGCCCGTGAATACGAATTGGCCAAGGATGATCCTGCATTCAAAGAAGAATTGGCCTACTTCCAGCGCGACTACGTGGGTCGTCCAAGCCCACTGTACTTTGCCGAACGTCTCACAGAGTTCTGCGGCGGCGCGAAGATTTACCTCAAGCGCGAAGAGCTGAACCACACCGGCGCGCACAAGATCAACAACTGCATCGGCCAGATACTGCTGGCGCGACGCATGGGCAAGAAACGCATCATTGCCGAGACCGGCGCTGGCATGCACGGTGTGGCGACCGCCACCGTGGCTGCGCGTTTTGGCCTCGATTGCGTGATCTACATGGGCACCACTGACATCGAACGTCAGCAGGCCAACGTATTTCGCATGAAGCTGCTGGGCGCCGAAGTGATCCCGGTCGTGGCCGGTACCGGCACCCTGAAAGACGCGATGAACGAAGCCCTGCGTGACTGGGTGACCAACGTCGACAGCACCTTCTACCTGATCGGCACTGTGGCCGGTCCGCACCCTTATCCAGCCATGGTTCGCGACTTCCAGGCTGTTATCGGCAAAGAAACCCGTACTCAACTGCAAGACCAGGAAGGTCGTCTGCCAGACAGCCTGGTGGCGTGCATCGGAGGCGGCTCCAACGCCATGGGCCTGTTTCACCCGTTCCTTGATGACAAGAGCGTCGAGATCATCGGCGTTGAAGCGGCCGGCTACGGCATCGAAACCGGCAAGCACGCGGCCAGCCTGAACGGCGGCGTACCGGGCGTACTGCACGGCAACCGTACCTTCCTGCTGCAGGACGACGATGGCCAGATCATCGACGCTCACTCGATCTCTGCCGGCCTCGACTATCCAGGCATTGGCCCGGAACACGCCTGGTTGCATGACATCGGCCGCGTACAGTACACCTCGGTAACCGACGACGAAGCCCTCGACGCGTTCCACAAATGCTGTCGCCTGGAAGGGATTATTCCTGCGCTGGAAAGCGCCCATGCCCTGGCCGAAGTGTTCAAGCGCGCACCGACGCTGCCGAAAGATCACCTGATGGTGGTCAACCTGTCCGGTCGTGGCGACAAAGACATGCAAACGGTAATGCACCACATGGAACACTCTCAACAAGAGCAATCCAAGCAGGAGAAACACTGATGAGCCGCCTGCAAACGCGTTTTGCCGAACTCAAGGAACAGAATCGCGCCGCCCTGGTGACCTTCGTGACCGCTGGCGACCCGAGCTATGACACCTCGCTGGCGATCCTCAAAGGCTTGCCCGGAGCGGGTGCCGACGTGATCGAGTTGGGCATGCCCTTCACCGATCCAATGGCCGATGGCCCGGCAATCCAGTTGGCAAACATCCGCGCCCTCGGCGCCAAGCAGAACCTGGCGAAAACCCTGCAAATGGTTCGCGAGTTCCGCGAAGGCAATACCGAGACGCCGCTGGTGCTGATGGGTTACTTCAACCCGATTCACATGTATGGCGTGCCGCGTTTCATCGCCGACGCCAAAGAGGCCGGCGTTGACGGTCTGATCGTGGTCGACTTGCCGCCCGAGCATAACGGCGAACTGTGCGACCCGGCTCAGGCAGCGGGTCTGGACTTTATCCGTCTGACCACCCCAACGACCGATGATGTACGCCTGCCGACCGTTCTGAACGGCAGCTCAGGCTTCGTCTATTACGTGTCTGTTGCCGGTGTGACGGGTGCGGGCGCGGCAACGCTGGAGCATGTCGAAGAAGCGGTTGCGCGTCTGCGTCGCCACACCGATCTGCCGATCAGCATCGGTTTCGGCATTCGTACACCGGAGCAAGCGGCGTCCATCGCGCGTCTGGCTGATGGCGTGGTGGTGGGTTCAGCGTTGATCGATCACATCGCCAATGCCTCGACGCCGGATCAGGCAGTTGATGGCGTGTTGAGCCTTTGCTCGGCTCTGGCAGACGGCGTGCGTAAAGCCCGCGTCAGCTGAAGGTAAAGTTCCTGATACAGAGGAATTAGAACCTCGCGGTACAGACTAAACAGCAAGGCCGAGGGCTTCAGGACTACGTTCTGAAGCCCTCTTTGCTGTATGTGCAGTGAGGAAAGACCCGATGAAAATGCCGAAACGTCTGATTGCCAGCCTGGGTGTGCTGATGCTCAGTGCCACCCCGTTGCTGAATGCGAGTGCTGATCAGCCGTAGGAACCGGGATCGTTTATGAAATTCTCGAAGGGGTGCTTTGAATAGCAGGTAGGCGTTGAAGGCTTCGCGGATTAGCCGCGAAGCCTGTTGTTTACGGCAACTCCAAGCCGCCCGCAGCCTTGTGCAACTTCCTCAGATGCTCGCCAACCTGCTTCAGGTTGGCTTCATTGGCGGCCATTTCGGCCGCACGGCTCGGTTCGAGCAGCGCTCTCACTTCTTTGTCCAGATCGCCTGTCAGCGCCTGGAGCTGCTTCTGCCGCAGACTGCTTTCCGATTCCAGACGCTGCCACTCACTCGGCTGCGGCAATCCATAACCACCGGTGCCGAGCAGCTCAGCCGGACGGCTGAGGAAGCCGCTGTTGGCAAGAATTTGCTGCAAAGTTGCGTTGGCCTTGTCCATGCCGCCGTTCTTCAATTCCCGGGCGCCCAGATAGCGCTGCTTTACTTCGTCCTGGGCCAGCACCAATTGTTGGCGGAAGGCTGCCTGCTCCAGTAACAGTAATGCTGCGCTGGTGCGCAAATCGGCTTGGTCGATCCATTGCCGACGCTCTTCAGCTTTCAGGGAGAGCCAGTCTTCGACCTTTTCCTGCTTGATCGGCAAGTGCTTCTTCAGCACTTCGAACATCGCTTGATAACGATCGCGGAAGGAGTCGAATCGATAGCCCAGGCGCAGCGCTTCGCGGGGATCATCCAGCACGCTGGTGTCCGCCAGCCCGCGGCCCTTGAGCACTTCCAGCAAACCGTTGGGCATGATGCTGTCCAACCCGACCAGTTTTGTATTGTTGGTGCTGCTACGCAGTAGCTTCAGGCCCTCTACAGCGCAGTTATTGGACAGGAAGAAGTAGTTGCCGTCGTAACTCCAGTGCATTTCGGCGGCGTGTTCCACCACGTCTTCGATCTCGCTGCGCGACAGGTTCAGCGGCACCGAGGCCAGGCTGCGCAGTTCGGTCTTGGTGTATTCGTCGATCACCTGCGCCAGCGGCAGGACAAACAGGCGCGACGGGTATTTGCCCACCAGTCCGTCCCAGCTCGACAGCTGCACGTCACCGACGAAGGCGCGGTAGGACAACACCAGATGCTGATCCAGATCCAGCCGACAATCCGGCCCACGGGGGCGGCCGGGTGCGCAGATCACCAACCGCAACATGCTGTGACCCCAGCGGCTGACCCAGTTCTGGTTGGCTTCAGCCAACAGATAGTCGACGGCGTAGACCCGTTCCGGATCGACCTGGCCCAGTGGTGTTTTGGCGAAATCGTTGCCGGCATTGAGAAAGGAGAAGGTTTTGCCGCAGGTGTCTTTAGCGGCGGGCGCCCAGCCGAAATGTTCTTTGTAGTAGCGGTACAACGCAGGTCGGCGACAGGCGTAGGCCGGGTCGAGAAGGAAATACTCCATGTTGACCGCGACGAACTCCTTGGGGCTGCTCGTCTCGTAAATATCCGGGCTGCGGGCAATTTGCCGGTTGTGCTGTTCGCGTTCGCCACGACGGCCGACATATTGTGGCCAGCCGGCGAGGTCGAGCAGGTGCGGGTCGTCGCTGAGCGTAAAGCGTCGGTCGGACTGGCCGCGGCATTGATCGGGAATGCCAATTAGCCCTGTGCTGCTGTTGCGCCGGGTGCAGCGCTGAATCAGCGTGCGCTCTGCGTCTGGCCACAGGCGCGAGCGGTCATAGATGTGGGTGAGTTCGTGCAACACCGTGGCAAGCATTTCGCGGCGCACGGTGCCATGGGGGCGATAAGTCTTTTTGGTCGCGGCGCTGCCGTCAGTGAGGCTGGCAAGCAGGTTGCGGTTCAGATCGAGCTCGGACACCAGCGACGCCTGGCCGTAAGCGTTGCTCGGCATGTCATCGGTCCAGCCGACGTCGATGCGTCGGTCGAGCTGCTCGATGAACCGCGGCGGCAGCGCCTGCATGGCTTCATTTAGCAACGCCTGACTGGCCTGTTGTTGAGCGGGGCTGAGGCCTTCGGTTTTAAGCCTTAATTGCAAGTCAGCCTGGGCCGTGTTGCCGAGCAGCAACATGACCCCAGCCAACAGCCAGGCGACTGGCGACCTCACAGTGCGAGGATGGCTTCGGCGAGAACCTGATCACTGGCGTCGCGAGCTTCCGGCACGCGGGTGCGCAACGTGTTGAAGGCCGCTTCCAGGTGCGCGCCACGAATCTCGCCATCGCTGGCGACGAAGCTGGCCGCATCGTCGTGGGCTTCACGAACGATCTTCGAGTCACGGATGGACGTCGTGGTATCGGAAGTGAAATCAAGCGTGCGTTGGGTGGCATTGATGATGATGTTACTGGTGGCGACCAGAGTGTGCGACTGGGCCACACCGGTCGATAACAGCAGGCCAAGGGCGGCAGCAATCAGAGGGTTACGCATGGAACGACTCCGTAAGAACAAGGATAACTATTGGACGAGAATTGCCTGCGCCAGTTCAAGGTCGCTGGCACGAAGTTTTGACTGGGTCCGGCGCAGATAAATCAGGGCGGATTCCAGTTGGGCTCCTCGCAGTTGGCCGTCGCTGGCGATGAACGCTGCAGCGTCATCGTGTGCCGCGACTAGCAGCTTACGGTCGAAGGGGGCGGAGGTCACCATGCTTGTGGCGTAGCCGGTGGCCACGATGCCTTGTGTAGACAGATTGAAGGCGTCATAGGCATGGACCGAGTCCACCCAGCAGGCTGCCACGAAAAGCGGAGAGATCAACAGATTTGAAAGAAAACGCATGAGACTCGAAAGCTGAAGGCGAGTCGCAAGGCTAGCGCAACGCCCGGTCTAGAGCCAGCGCCGAAACATTGGGACACGGCTGGCGTGTCCCACGTCAGTGGTGTCGCTTAGATTGTCAGTATGGCTTGCGCCAGTTGTGCGTCAGTCGCGTTCAGCTGAGGTGCCTGGTGGCGAATATGGTCGAGTGCGCTTTCCAGTTTCACGCCACGAATAGCGCCTTCGCTGGCCACGAAGCTGGCGGCGTCGTCACGGGCGGCGCGCACGATTTTGTCATCGCGAAAGGAAGAGGTGACATCTGAGGTCGCATCGGACGTGGCCTTGAGCGCACCGACGACGGCGTCGGTGGTCACGATAAAGCTGGTGGCGTGGGAATTGGCAGCCACGGCAAGCAGGGCTGCAGCGCTGAGCAGACGAAGACGGGACATGGTGAAACTCCTTTGGGAAAACCGATTGAGAGGTGGCGCAGTGTCTGTTGATTCAGACGCCAGTCGTGCAGCGTTCGCCACGTTCCATCTGAATATAGGCCTATGAGTATCGGTTCGCACAGTCCCGTCTGTTCAAGCAGGAAGCTAGCGCCAGAATGGTTTATCCAATTCGTTGAGACGATCCGCCTGGCTGATGTTCAGGTCTGAGAGTTGCCGGTCATTGAGTTGGCCCAACAAACGCCGGGTTCGAGCCCTTTCCAGGCTATTGGCGAGGCCCCTCAGCAATCTACGAACCCAGTGGGAGCGAGGCGTTGATTGAGGCGTGGAAACGGAAACATCCAGTAAGTGATTCATTGCGCGGTCCTTTTGCTGGCAGTTCGGGAATTCATGGTGATCCCGTCCTCTCTTCCGCAACAGACACACTGCATTGAAATTGTACTGGCTCAGTTTATGAATTATTAAAACTGTACCTATTAAGCGGTATCTATTCTGTATGACCCATGTAAAGGGTCCAAAACGACAAAGCCCGTCGTGGTTTCCCACGACGGGCTTTGTTTTTTCAATTAGAAGTGCTGGCGGTGGACCCGGTGGGTCAGAGCCAGCGACGCTAACTTAGCGCCAGAACGGCTTGCTCAGCTCTTCGTAGCGTTGTGCTTCGCTAATCCCTGCGTCAGCCAGCAGACGCGAATCCAGACGAGCCAGTTGATGGCGGCTGGAGATGCGGCGCTGCCACAGCATCAGGTTGGCGAGAACGCGAAGAGGCGTGGAAGCCTGGGTTTTTACAGCGTTGTCTTCGAAAAACAGCTCGGAACTGAGTGTACGTTCCATGGTTGACATCCTTCCGCTTATGGCGGGATTAGGTAGTGGTTTAACTGATGCCAATGATCCTCTCGTTTGGCCAGTCTCTCTAGATACAGTTCACCTGTATTGTGAGGGACCAGTTAACTGTTAAAGGGTGGTGTACTGGTCGAAATTGAGGCAACTGTACCTATCGGCACTCATATGGTGCGTTTTTGATGGATTGACTCGGAAATGTAGGCAATTACGGTAGGAAAAGACCGGTACAGCAGTACAGTTTTATTCCTGATTTGGTCTGGCAGCAGCAAGCTGACGAAACTGTGTTTGCGTCAGCTGCTATCTGTACCAATTACACCGCCAGCATTCGCCCGGTTTCTTCCAGGTTGATGTGCCAGCTCAGGGCATCGCGCAGGATGTGCGGTGTGTGACCGCCGAGAGCACAAGCGGCTGTGAAGTAGTCATCCAGGGCTTGGCGATAGTCCGGGTGCACGCAGTTGTCGATGATGACTCGAGCGCGTTCTCGTGGCGCCAGGCCACGCAAGTCCGCCAGACCGATCTCGGTGACAAGGATGTCGACGTCATGCTCAGTGTGATCAACGTGGCTGACCATCGGCACCACACTGGAAATTGCGCCGCCCTTGGCGATCGACTTGGTCACGAAGATCGCCAAATGCGCATTGCGCGCAAAGTCGCCCGAGCCGCCGATGCCGTTCATCATCCGCGTGCCGCAGATGTGGGTGGAGTTGACGTTGCCGTACAAGTCGAACTCAAGCGCCGTGTTGATGCCGATGATGCCGAGCCGCCGCACCACTTCCGGGTGGTTGGAAATTTCTTGCGGGCGCAGGACCAGTTTGTCCTTGTAGCGCTCAAGGTTGCCGAAAACATCGGTATTGCGACGGCTCGACAAGGTGATTGAACTGCCCGAAGCAAAGCTCAGCTTGCCGGCGTCGATCAGGTCGAAGGTCGAGTCCTGAAGCACTTCGGAGTACATCGTCAGGTCTTCGAATGGCGAGTCAATCAACCCGCACATCACCGAGTTGGCGATGTTGCCAATCCCGGCTTGCAGCGGGCCGAGCTTGTTGGTCATGCGCCCGGCAGCCACTTCCTGCTTGAAAAAGTCGATCAGGTGGTCGGCAATGGCCTGGGTGTCAACGTCCGGCGGCAGCACGGTGGACGGCGAATCGGACTGATTGGTGATCACGATAGCGACGATCTTTTCCGGCGGAATCGGGATGGCGGTGCTGCCAATGCGATCATCAACCTTGACCAGCGGAATCGGTGTACGGGTCGGCCGATAGGTCGGGATATAGATGTCGTGCAGACCTTCGAGATTCGGGTTGTGCGCGAGGTTGATCTCGACGATCACCTGTTTGGCGAAAATCGCGAAGCTGGCCGAGTTACCCACCGAAGTGGTTGGCACGATATGGCCCTGCTCGGTGATCGCCACGGCTTCAATCACTGCGATGTCGGGCAGTTTTAGCTGCTGGTTGCGCAACTGCTCAACGGTTTCCGAAAGATGCTGGTCAATGAACATCACTTCGCCGGCGTTAATGGCCTTGCGCAGGGTGCTGTCGACCTGGAACGGCATGCGTCGTGACAATACGCCAGCTTCGGTGAGCTGTTTATCGAGGTCGTTGCCCAGGCTCGCGCCGGTCATCAGGGTGATTTTCAGCGGGGTGATTTTGGCGCGTTCGGCCAGTGCGTGGGGCACGGCTTTGGCTTCGCCGGCGCGGGTGAAACCACTCATGCCGACGGTCATGCCGTCCTCAATCAGAGCGGCAGCGTCAGCGGCGCTCATCACCTTATCCAACAACGAAGGCAAGCGAATACGATCACGGTACATGGATAGTTATCTCGGGCAACGAAAGCAAGGTGTGCAGTCTAGTGATTTCAAAAAAATTCCTCCCGCTACCATGGTCGAATGCAGAGCCCCGATTTAGAGCCTTTGGTCGGTTTTTAGCGGGCAATAAAAAACCCCAGCCTACTAAAGGCTGAGGTTTTTGGTATTGCGCTGGAGCAGGTTTTACTCGATGGCTTTGACCATGTCTTCGATAACTTTCTTGGCGTCGCCGAAGACCATCATGGTTTTGTCCAGGTAGAACAGTTCGTTGTCCAGACCGGCATAGCCGCTGGCCATCGAGCGCTTGTTGACGATCACGGTCTTGGCTTTATAAGCCTCGAGGATCGGCATGCCGGCAATCGGCGATTTAGGATCGTTCTTCGCCGCAGGGTTGACCACGTCGTTGGCGCCGAGCACCAGCACCACGTCGGCCTGGCCGAACTCGGAGTTGATGTCATCCATCTCGAACACTTGCTCGTAAGGCACTTCGGCTTCGGCCAGCAGGACGTTCATGTGCCCTGGCATCCGACCGGCGACCGGGTGGATCGCAAACTTCACGGTGACTCCCCGGTGAGTCAGCTTCTCCGCCAGCTCCATCAGTGAGTGTTGGGCGCGTGCCACCGCCAGGCCATAACCCGGAACGATGATCACGGTATCGGCGTTGGTCAGCAGGAAGGTCGCATCGTCAGCCGAACCGGATTTAACCGGGCGGGCCTCTTTCGAGCCTGCCGGGCCGGCCGCGTCCGCCGTATTGCCGAAACCGCCGAGCAGCACATTAAAGAAGGAGCGGTTCATCGCTTTGCACATGATGTACGAGAGGATCGCACCGGACGAACCCACCAGCGAACCTGCGATGATCAACATCGAGTTGTTCAGCGAGAAGCCGATGCCCGCCGCTGCCCAGCCGGAGTAGCTGTTGAGCATCGACACAACTACCGGCATGTCCGCACCGCCGATCGGGATGATGATCAGCACGCCCAGCACGAAGGCCAGGGCCAGCATCAGCGCGAAGGCGTTCAGGTTACCGGTCAGCATGAAGGTCACGCCGAGGCCCAGCGTCGCCAGGCCCAGCATCAGGTTTAGCTTGTGCTGGCCACCGAACTGCACGGGTGCGCCCTGGAACAGGCGGAACTTGTACTTGCCCGAGAGCTTGCCGAACGCGATCACCGAACCGGAGAACGTGATTGCACCGATGGCGGCTCCGAGGAACAGCTCCAGGCGGTTACCGGCGGGGATCGCATCACCCAGTTGTTTGACGATACCCAGCGATTGCGGCTCAACCACAGCGGCGATGGCAATAAACACCGCGGCCATACCGATCATGCTGTGCATGAAGGCGACCAGTTCCGGCATTTTGGTCATTTCAACGCGCTTGGCCATGATCGACCCGGCGGTACCGCCGACCAACAGACCTACGATGACGTAACCGATACCGGCGGTGGCCAACTCGGCGCCCAGCTTATAGACGAGGCCCACTGTGGTGAGGATCGCCAGCGCCATGCCGAGCATGCCGTACACATTGCCGCGTCGGGATGTGGTCGGGTGCGACAGGCCTTTAAGCGCCTGGATGAAGCAGATCGACGCGATCAAGTAGAGCGTCGTTACAAGATTCATGCTCATTACTTAGGCGCCTCTTCTTTTACTGCTTTCGGGGCTTTTTTCTTGAACATCTCAAGCATCCTGCGGGTGACCAGGAAGCCACCAAATACGTTCACCGCTGCCAGAGCTACCGCCAGGGTGCCCATGGTTTTTCCCAGAGGTGTGACGGTCAACGCCGCGGCCAGCATGGCGCCGACGATCACGATCGCCGAGATCGCGTTGGTTACCGCCATCAAAGGCGTGTGAAGTGCAGGTGTAACGTTCCAGACCACGTGATAACCGACATAAATCGCCAGCACGAAGATGATCAGGTTGTAGATACCGGGGGAGATAAGCTCTTCCATCGTCTGAATCCCTGCTTAGGCGTTTTTGCGGATGACTTGGCCGTCGCGGCACATTAGGCACGCGGCGACGATGTCGTCTTCGAGGTTGATCTCGAACTGGCCTTCTTTGTTGAAGACCAGCTTCAGGAAGTCCAGTAGGTTGCGTGCGTACAGTGCCGAAGCGTCTGCCGCGACTGCGCCGGCCAGATTGGTCGGGCCGCAAATGATCACGCCATTCTCGACCACAACCTGGTCGGCCACGGTCAGCGGGCAGTTACCGCCCTGGGCTGCCGCGAGGTCGATGACCACCGAGCCCGGCTTCATCTGCGCCACGGTTTCCGCGCTCAACAGCGTCGGTGCCTTGCGGCCCGGGATCAGTGCAGTGGTGATGACAATGTCAGCCTGTTTGGCGCGTTCGTGCACGGCCAGGGCCTGACGTTGCATCCAGCTGGCGGGCATTGGTCGCGCGTAACCGCCGACACCAACGGCGCATTCGCGCTCTTCATCGGTTTCGTAAGGTACGTCGACGAACTTGGCGCCGAGGGACTCGATCTGCTCTTTTACCGCAGGACGTACGTCAGACGCTTCGATCACTGCACCCAGACGTTTCGCCGTAGCGATCGCCTGCAAACCGGCTACACCTGCGCCGAGAATCAGTACGCGCGCCGCTTTCACGGTACCCGCAGCAGTCATCAGCATCGGCATGAAGCGTGGATAGTGGTGAGCGGCCAGCAACACGGCTTTATAACCGGCGATGTTGGCTTGGGAGGACAGCACATCCAGGCTCTGAGCGCGGGAGGTACGCGGCGCGGCTTCCAGCGCAAACGCGGTAATGCCGCACTCAGCCAGCTTGGCAATGGTTTCATTGCTGAACGGGTTGAGCATGCCTACCACAACGGTGCCGCTCTTTATGAGCGTCAGCTCGCTGTCGCTGGGAGCGACCACCTTGAGAATCAGCTCGGCACCAAACGCATCGCTGGCGCTGCCAATAATCGCGCCTGCCGCTTCATAGGCACTGTCGACAACGCTGGCGTTAATACCGGCGCCGCTTTGCACAGTGACCTTATGACCCTGGCCGATCAGCTTCTTGATGGTTTCCGGGGTTGCAGCAACCCGTGTTTCACCCGTCTGGGTTTCGAGAGGAACACCAATGTGCACGTCAAATCTCCTGCGTGATCTTATTGAGTAAACCCAGGCACTTCGGATGGTGCGGCTGGGGCGGCCGATCAGCACGATCCCGCCAAATCAGGGCGGGGCGCGGCATTTTGCAGGCGAACTTAGTGCCCTTCAAGGGTTTATGACGGGTGACGGAAAATTAACTACAAGTCACCCCGTGACCGAATGTCGCAACTGACCGGTTCAATCCCTTGCAGACCGTGCCTTGTAAGGATTCTTGTAAAAATTGAAGAAGTTACACATCGGTCAGGTGAATGAGTCGTTATTGCTCCGCAATAGAGGCTCAAGGCCACGTCTTCAGGCCCTTGTGGGACGTTTGTGCTGCTTGTCGGTACAGTCTTCGAATATGCGACAAATACTTATATCTGTAGTGCTTTGATGTTGCTGACTACGGGGTCAGCTAATAGCGCAAAGCCTTTATCCTTCTAGGCTATAGCTCTGTGCCTGATTGACCAGCCAATCGCGAAATGCCCTTAAAGAGGCCGATTCGACCTTTCTCTCGGGAATCATCAAGTAATACGCCTTGATGCTTGATAACGCCTGCGCGTTGGCAATGACCAGGCGCTTCTCGGCCAGTTCACGTTGAATCAGGAACGGTGGAATCAACGCTATTCCCATATCGTGCATGGCCGCTTGGGCAAGCATGGAGAATAGCTCGTAGCGCGGCCCTGTCATGTCTCGAGGGATATTAAGGTTTTGGGAGTTGAACCACTGGCGCCAGGCATAAGGGCGAGTGGTCTGCTGCAACAGGGGTAATTCGGCGATGTCGCCGGGAGACAGGTTTGTCTTTTCCCCAAGGAGGTTGGGGCTGCACACCGGCATCGGATTTTCACCCATCAGCCTGTGGGATTCGGTACCCGACCAGTCCGCGTCGCCAAAATAGATCGCGGCATCGAAGTCGGTGTCGGCAAACAGGAAGGGCCGCGTTCGGTTGGTGAGGTTGACTGTCACTTCCGGGTGTTTTTGCTGGAAGTCTTTGAGTCGTGGCAGCAGCCATTGAGTGCCAAAGGTTGGAACCACTGCTAGCTCGATCACGTTGGCGCCTTGCTGGCCCATCACTGACAAGGTGTCCCGTTCAACGGCATCGAGTTGGGTGGCCACCCGGCGGCTGTAGGAAAGACCGGCCTCCGTCAGCTTGACCCCGCGTCGCGAGCGTCGGAACAGTTCTACGCCGAGGAACTCCTCAAGGCTGGCGATCTGTCGGCAAATGGCGCCTTGAGTGAGGGAAAGCTCCTGGGCTGCCTTGGTAAAACTTTCGTGGCGAGCGGCCGCTTCAAAGCTGATCAGGGCCGTTGTGCTGGGGATTTTCCTGCGCATGTACGTCAACCTCACTAATACATTGCATAAAAGCTACTTTGCGATGTTTCGGAGTGAGAAATTAGCACAACAGTATGCAAAATCCTCGTTTGCCGTAACGCCCAGCCCGGCCTAGGATCAGCCCACGTTATTTGACCCGATTCGAGAGGACACACTCATGGGCGGTAAAGCTAGCTTCAACTGGATCGATCCCCTGCTGCTGGATCAACAGCTCACCGAAGAAGAACGCATGATCCGCGACACCGCTGAGCAATTCGCTCAGCAGAAGCTCGCGCCGCGTGTTCTCGAAGCTTTCCGCCATGAAAAGACCGACCCGGCAATCTTCCGCGAGATGGGCGAAATAGGTCTGTTGGGCGCGACTATCCCTGAGCAGTATGGGGGAAGCGGCCTGAACTACGTCAGCTACGGCCTGATCGCCCGTGAGGTCGAGCGTGTCGACTCCGGCTATCGGTCGATGATGAGTGTGCAGTCCTCGCTGGTCATGGTGCCGATCAATGAATTTGGTACCGAAGCCCAGAAACAGAAGTACCTGCCGAAACTGGCTTCAGGCGAATGGATTGGTTGCTTCGGTCTGACCGAGCCCAACCACGGTTCCGACCCGGGCGCGATGATTACTCGTGCGCGCAAAGTGGAAGGCGGCTACAGCCTCACCGGCAACAAGATGTGGATCACCAACAGCCCGATCGCCGATGTGTTCGTGGTCTGGGGTAAGGACGATGCCGGCGACATCCGCGGCTTCGTTCTGGAGAAAGGCTGGAAGGGCCTGAGTGCTCCTGCGATTCACGGCAAGGTTGGCCTGCGTGCATCCATCACCGGCGAGATCGTCATGGACAACGTGTTTGTCCCTGAAGAGAACATCTTCCCGGATGTCCGTGGCTTGAAAGGCCCTTTTACTTGCCTCAACTCGGCACGTTACGGCATTTCCTGGGGCGCGCTGGGCGCGGCCGAGTTTTGCTGGCACACCGCTCGCCAATACACCCTGGATCGTCAGCAGTTCGGCCGTCCTTTGGCTGCCACTCAGCTGATCCAAAAGAAACTGGCCGACATGCAGACTGAAATCACCCTGGCACTGCAAGGTTGTCTGCGTCTGGGTCGTATGAAAGATGAAGGTACTGCAGCGGTCGAGATCACTTCGATGATGAAGCGCAACTCCTGCGGCAAGTCCCTGGACATTGCTCGCATGGCGCGCGACATGCTGGGGGGTAACGGTATTTCCGATGAGTTCGGTGTTGCTCGCCACTTGGTCAACCTGGAAGTGGTGAATACCTATGAAGGTACGCATGACGTCCATGCACTGATCCTCGGTCGTGCGCAGACTGGCATCCAGGCGTTCTATTAATAGGAGAACGGCCATGGGCGCGCTTTCGCATCTACGGGTACTGGATTTATCGCGGGTGCTGGCCGGGCCCTGGGCCGGGCAGATCCTTGCTGACCTTGGCGCCGAAGTGATCAAGGTTGAGCGCCCGGGTAATGGCGATGACACGCGCGCCTGGGGGCCTCCCTTCCTTAAAGACGCTTATGGCGAGAACACTAGCGAGGCCGCCTATTACTTGTCGGCCAATCGCAACAAGCAATCGGTCACCATCGACTTCACTCGGCCTGAAGGGCAGAAGCTGGTGCGTGATCTGGCGGCGAAGTCGGACATCCTGATCGAGAATTTCAAGGTCGGTGGGCTGGCGGCATATGGTTTGGACTATGAGTCTCTAAAGGCGATCAATCCGAATCTGATCTATTGCTCGATTACCGGGTTTGGCCAGACAGGCCCTTACGCCAAGCGCGCGGGTTATGACTTCATGATCCAGGGGCTCGGCGGTCTGATGAGTCTGACGGGGCGACCCGAAGGGGATGAGGGTGCCGGGCCGGTGAAAGTCGGCGTGGCGCTGACGGACATTTTGACCGGTCTCTATTCGACCGTGGCGATCCTTGCAGCGCTTGCGCATCGGGATCACGACGGTGGCGGTCAGCATATTGATATGGCGCTGTTGGATGTTCAGGTGGCTTGTCTGGCTAACCAGGCAATGAATTACCTGACTACGGGCAATGCTCCGAAGCGCCTGGGTAATGCTCATCCGAATATCGTGCCTTATCAGGACTTTCCTACGGCGGATGGAGACTTCATCCTCACCGTGGGTAATGACGGGCAGTTTCGCAAGTTTGCTGAAGTGGCTGGTCAGCCGCAGTGGGCAGATGATCCACGCTTTGCGACCAACAAGTTGCGGGTGGCGAATCGTGCGGTGTTGATTCCGCTTATTCGCCAGGCGACTGTGTTCAAGACGACTGCTGAGTGGGTGCTGCAGCTGGAGCAAGCAGGTGTGCCGTGTGGGCCGATCAATGATCTGGCTCAGATGTTTGCGGATCCTCAGGTTAAGGCGCGCGGGTTGGCGATCGAGCTGCCCCATGTGCTGGCCGGGATGGTGCCGCAGGTGGCGAGTCCGATTCGTCTGTCCGAAACGCCTGTGGAGTATCGCAATGCGCCTCCTTTATTGGGTGAGCACACGTTGGAGGTTCTGCAGCGGGTGTTGGGGCTGGATGCTGGCGCGGTGGCGGCTTTCAAAGAGGCTGGGGTGCTCTGAGGATTTCTTCTATATAGAGGGAGCGGTTTTGCTCCCCCTATATAGAGAGGAAACGGGCTGTTTTCCAGCTTTCTACAAGTGATTGATAGAAAAGCGTAATTAAGGGTTGACGGCAGATTCTGGAAGTCTATAATTCGCCCCACTTCCGGCGCAGTCGAAGCGGAAAACTCCTTGGTAAACAATGAGTTACGCAGTTTTCGACAGCGAGTTGCTTCAGGTCATCGAAGCCCAGAAGGAGTTGAAAGAGTGGTGTTG
>NZ_JBIWAM010000019.1:0-95975 GCF_044760065.1 Pseudomonas sp. NPDC098740
CGCGCTCGGGCACTTAAATAAGGTTTTTGGAAGTGCCCAGGTAAATGTAAAGATCGCTGTAAAAAATGCCACGAAGTTTCTTCAAAATGGGAAAGGGACCCTAGGCAACGCGTGGGTAAAAAAGTGCGGCAAACTCTAACAACGACAGGGATTTTGGGCAAGGCGCCAATATGTTAAATTGGCCGCTTTTCTGTGCACCAACCCCCACAATCGCGGCCTTATGACCGTAGAAATGCGGTAGTGTTCCGACAATCTAACACACGGATAGCATCCGTTCTGTTTTCCTTCCACTGGAGAATCCCATGACGCTTGAACGCTCCGACGTGGAAAAAATCGCTCATCTGGCCTGTCTTGGCCTTAATGATGCCGATCTTCCACACATCACTTCGGCCCTGAACAGCATTCTGGGGCTGGTCGACGAAATGCAGGCGGTCAATACCGATGGTATCGAGCCGCTCGCCCACCCACTGGAAGCCAGCCAGCGCCTGCGTGCAGACGTCGTGACCGAGACCAATCATCGCGAGGCCTATCAGTCCATCGCACCAGCGGTCGAAAACGGCCTGTACCTGGTTCCGAAAGTCATCGACTAAAGGGAAAGAGCCTGCAATGCATCAATTGACTCTGGCCGAGATCGCCCGCGGTCTCGCCGATAAAAAGTTTTCTTCCGAAGAGCTGACCAAAACCCTGCTGGCGCGTATCGCCCAGCTCGATCCGCAGCTCAACAGTTTCATCAGCCTCACCGAAGACCTGGCGCTCCAGCAGGCGAAAGCCGCTGACGCACGCCGGGCCAATGGTGAGAGCGGCGCCCTGCTTGGTGCGCCGATCGCCCACAAAGACCTGTTCTGCACCCAAGGCATCCGCACCAGCTGCGGCTCGAAGATGCTCGACAACTTTAAAGCACCGTACGACGCCACTGTCGTTGCCAAGCTGGCCGCCGCTGGTGCCGTGACGCTGGGCAAGACCAACATGGACGAATTCGCCATGGGTTCGGCCAACGAGTCGAGCTACTACGGCGCAGTGAAAAACCCGTGGAACCTGGAACACGTGCCCGGCGGTTCGTCCGGTGGTTCGGCCGCGGCCGTTGCCGCTCGCCTGTTGCCGGCCGCCACTGCGACCGACACCGGCGGCTCGATCCGCCAGCCGGCCGCGTTTACCAACCTGACCGGTCTGAAACCGACGTACGGTCGCGTTTCCCGCTGGGGCATGATCGCCTACGCCTCCAGTCTCGATCAGGGCGGCCCATTGGCGCGCACGGCCGAAGACTGCGCAATCCTGCTGCAAGGCATGGCCGGTTTCGACCCGCAAGACTCCACCAGCATCGACGAGCCCGTGCCGGATTACAGCGCCGGCCTCAACGGTTCGCTGCAAGGCCTGCGCATCGGCGTTCCTAAAGAGTATTTCAGCGCCGGTCTCGACCCGCGCATTGCCGAGCTGATCCACAACAGCGTCAAGGAGCTGGAAAAGCTCGGTGCCGTGGTCAAGGAAATCAGCCTGCCGAACATGCAACACGCGATCCCTGCGTACTACGTGATCGCCCCGGCAGAAGCGTCTTCCAACCTGTCGCGTTTCGACGGCGTGCGTTTCGGTTATCGCTGCGAAGACCCGAAAAACCTGGAAGACCTGTACAAGCGTTCCCGTGGCGAAGGTTTCGGCCCGGAAGTGCAGCGCCGGATCATGGTCGGCGCCTACGCGTTGTCCGCCGGTTACTACGACGCTTACTACCTGAAGGCGCAGAAGATTCGCCGTTTGGTGAAGAACGACTTCATGGCTGCCTTCAATGAGGTCGACATCATCCTCGGCCCAACCACACCAAACCCGGCCTGGAAGCTTGGCGCCAAGAGCAGCGACCCGGTTGCTGCGTACCTGGAAGACGTCTACACCATCACCGCCAACCTCGCCGGTCTGCCGGGCTTGTCCATGCCGGCAGGTTTTGTCGACGGCCTGCCGGTCGGCGTGCAATTGCTCGCCCCGTATTTCCAGGAAGGTCGCCTGTTGAACGTTGCCCACCAGTATCAGCTCAACACTGACTGGCACACCCGCACCCCAACCGGCTTCTGAGGAGAAACACATGCAATGGGAAGTCGTGATCGGGCTGGAGATTCACACCCAGCTCACCACCCGGTCGAAAATCTTTTCCGGTAGCTCCACCACCTTCGGTTCCGAGCCGAACACCCAGGCCAGCCTGGTTGACCTCGGTATGCCTGGCGTATTGCCGGTGCTGAACCAGGAAGCAGTGCGCATGGCGGTGATGTTCGGTCTGGCCATCGATGCCGAGATCGGCCAGCACAACGTGTTCGCCCGTAAAAACTATTTCTACCCGGACCTGCCGAAGGGCTACCAGATCAGCCAGATGGAATTGCCGATCGTTGGCAAAGGCCATCTGGACATCGCGCTGGAAGACGGCACGGTCAAACGCGTCGGCATCACCCGCGCGCACCTGGAAGAAGACGCCGGTAAAAGCCTGCACGAAGAATTCAGCGGCGCCACCGGCATCGACCTGAACCGCGCCGGCACGCCGCTGCTGGAAATCGTTTCCGAGCCGGACATGCGCAGTGCCAAGGAAGCCGTGGCTTACGTCAAGGCTGTCCACGCGATGGTCCGCTATCTGGGCATTTGCGACGGCAACATGGCCGAAGGTTCGCTGCGTTGTGACTGCAACGTGTCGATCCGTCCGAAAGGCCAGGTTGAATTCGGCACGCGCTGCGAGATCAAGAACGTCAACTCGTTCCGTTTCATCGAGAAGGCGATCAACACCGAAGTGCAGCGTCAGATCGAGCTGATCGAAGACGGCGGCAGGGTGATCCAGCAAACCCGTCTGTACGATCCGAACAAGGACGAAACCCGTCCGATGCGCAGCAAAGAGGAAGCCAACGACTACCGTTACTTCCCCGATCCGGACCTGCTGCCGGTGGTCATCGAAGACTCGTTCCTCGACGACGTGCGCGCCACCCTGCCGGAATTGCCACCGCAGAAACGCGAGCGCTTCCAGGCGCAGTTCGGTCTGTCGGTCTACGACGCCAGCGTCCTGGCCACCAGCCGTGAGCAAGCCGATTACTTCGAGAAAGTCGTGAGCATCGGCGGCGACGCCAAGCTGGCGGCCAACTGGGTGATGGTTGAATTGGGCAGCCTGTTGAACAAACAGGGCCTGGACATCGATCAGTCGCCGGTCTCGGCCGAACAACTGGGCGGCATGCTGCTGCGCATCACCGACAACACTATCTCCGGCAAAATCGCCAAGGTTGTGTTTGAAGCGATGGCCAACGGCGAAGGCAGCGCGGACGAGATCATCGACAAGCGCGGCCTGAAGCAAGTGACCGACACGGGCGCGATCTCGGCAGTGTTGGACGAAATGCTCGCGGCCAATGCCGAACAGGTTGAACAATATCGCGCGGCAGACGAAGCCAAACGCGGCAAGATGTTCGGCTTCTTCGTCGGCCAGGCGATGAAAGCCTCCAAAGGCAAGGCCAACCCGCAACAGGTTAACGAACTGCTGAAAAGCAAGCTCGAAGGCTGATGAGCATGGAGCCAGCACTCAAAACTGGCTCTACCCCCTGTGGGAGCGAGCTTGCTCGCGATGACGGCGGCACATCCAACATTGATGTGACTGACAGTCCGCCATCGCGAGCAGGCTCGCTCCCACATTTGTTTCGGGAACACTTTTTTATGAAACGTCTGTTCAGTGCCTGCGCCCTGCTCTCTCTGCTGGCCGGTTGCGCCAGCACGGATGTTGTTGATCCACACGGCTACGACAAGACCGGCGTTGCCTCGTATTACGGCGCCAAACACCAAGGTAAACGCACCGCCAGTGGCGAGCGTTTCAACAAGAATTCCCTGACCGCCGCCCATCGCCAGTTGCCCTTTGGCACGCGGGTGAAGGTCACCAATCTGAACAACGACAAGTCCTGCGTGGTTCGCATCAACGATCGCGGGCCGCACACCCGTGGGCGCCTGATCGATGTTTCACATGAAGCGGCCGAACAACTGGGTATGCTCAGAAGCGGCACCGCGAAGGTTCGCGTGCAAGCCCTCGACGACTGATAGACGGAGCGCTGACCATTTTCGGACTTGCCGATTTACCCCTGATCAGCGTGATTGAATTGCTCAGTGGCCTGCTGTTGCTGATCGCCGGCGCCGAGCTGATGGTGCGCGCCGCCGTGCGCCTCGCCGCGCGCCTGCATGTACGACCGCTGATTATCGGCCTGACCATCGTCGCCCTCGGCAGCAGCGCACCGCAGATGGCAGTCAGCCTGCAAGCCACCCTGGCGCAGAACGCCGACATCGCCGTCGGCAGCGTGATCGGCAGTAGCATCTTCAACATCCTCGTCACACTCGGGCTCTCGGCGCTGATCATCCCGCTGCGGGTTTCACGGCAACTGGTGCGCCTGGATATTCCGCTGATGATCGGCGCCAGCCTGCTGGTGTTCGTATTGGCGTGGAACGAAGAACTGACCCGCGCCGATGGCGTGATGCTGCTCGCGGCACTGGCGCTGTATCTGGGCCTGCTGCTGCGCCAGTCGCGACACTCGGCCCGCCCGCAATCGACGACCCACGAAGTCCCGCAAGCGCCCTGGCTCAGCAGTCTGCTGATGATCGTCACGGGATTGGCGATGCTGGTCTACGCCGGGCACCTGCTGCTGGGCGCGGCGGTTTCGGTCGCGACCGATCTGGGGTTGTCGGAGCGGATCATCGGCCTGACCATTGTCGCTGTCAGCACCTCCCTGCCGGAACTGGCCACCTCATTGATCGCCGCCTTGCGCGGTCAACGCGACATCGCCGTGGGCAACGTGATCGGCAGCAACCTGTTCAATCTCTTGGGCGTGCTGGGCTTCACCGCGTTGGTCGCGCCGTCGCCGCTGTCGGTATCGCCCAACGCCCTGGATTTTGACTTGCCGGTGATGCTCGGCGTCGCAGTGTTGTGCCTGCCGGTGTTCTATTCCGGTTACCGGGTGACCCGCGCCGAAGGTCTGCTGTTTTTGGGCTTGTATCTGGCTTACGGTCTGCACGTGGTGTCATTCACCACCGGCATGCCGCTGGCCGGCAAGCTTGAACACCTGATGCTGTTTTTTGTCCTGCCGGCGCTGATGGCGTTTTTGCTGTTCACGTCGCTGCGCGCCTGGCGTCGCCAACACCACAATAAGGAATTGCCATGACCGATGATAAAAAGCCTGGCGTTGAAGTACGCCGCCAAGTAATGGGCGACGCCTTCGTCGACCGTGCGCTGGGCAATGCCACCGAGTTCACTCAACCGCTGCAGGATTTCGTCAACGAGCACGCCTGGGGCAGCGTCTGGAACCGCGAAGGTTTGCCATTGAAAACCCGCAGCCTGATCACCCTCGCCGCGCTGACCGCGTTGAAGTGCCCGCAGGAATTGAAAGGTCACGTGCGCGGTGCGCTGAACAATGGCTGCACCGTGGAAGAGATTCGTGAAGCGCTGCTGCATTGCGCGGTGTATGCCGGTGTACCGGCGGCCATCGATGCGTTTCGCGCGGCGCAGGAAGTGATCGATACTTACCAGAAGCCGGAGTAAGTCGCCGGCATTTACGGTGGCAGGTCCAACGCCATCGCGGGCAAGCCCGCTCCCACAGGGGAATGCATTCCAAATGTGGGAGCGGGCTTGCCCGCGATGAGGCCCTTCAAAACACCGCAAATCTTGAAGCTAAATCCACCCGCCCCACTGCAACAGGAAGATTCCGATGTTGGTGGTGACCGCTGCCATCAACGTGGTGATCACGATGATCGCTGCCGCCAGTTCATGATTGCCATTGGCCTGACGGGCCATGACAAAACTGGCCGCGGCGGTCGGGCTGCCGAAGTACAGGAACAGAATCCCCAACTCCGCACCACGAAAGCCCCAGAGCCATGCACCCAGTGTCGCCAGAACCGGCAGGCCGATCATCTTCACCAGGCTTGAGCTGAGCGCCATGTTGCCGCTTTTGCGCAGGGCCGCCAGCGACAGCGTGCCGCCAATGCAGATCAGTGCCAACGGCAAGGTGGTTTGCGCCAGGTATTGACCGGACGTCTCCAGCCATCCCGGCAAGCTGATCTGGAAGTAGGCAAACGGCGCCGCGGCAGACACGCTAATGATCAGCGGATTGACCATCACGCTTTTGCAGATGCTCCAGGGGTCGGACTTGATCACCGGGCTGTACACCGCCAGCACGATGGTCGAGAGCGTGTTGTAAAACAGGATGACCAACGCCGCGAGAATCGCACCGAGGGATATCCCGTAGTCGCCGTACATGCTTGCCGCCAACGCGAGGCCGATCACCCCGTTGTTACCGCGAAAGGCGCCTTGGGTGTAAATCCCCCGGTCTTCCCGCGGGCACTTCCAGATCGCCCAGCCCCAGGCGATGGCAAAACACACCAGCGTCGCCAGCGAGAAATAGATCAGCAGCGCCGGTTGCAACGCGGCGTGCAGGTCGGCATGCAGGATGCCCAGAAACAACAACGCCGGCATGGTGACGTTAAACACCAGGGCCGACGCAGTGTGGATGAAGTTGTCGTTGATCCAGTCGATGCGTTTGAGCAGCACACCCAGAAACAGCATGGCAAACACCGGCGCGGTGATGTTCAGGGTTTCGAGGAAGATAGCCAGCATGCCTGGGGTAACCTTGGGTGAGCGTCGTTAGGGGGCTAATGATAAGCCACTCAATCCTCTGGCGTCTGTTAGACCGCTATCGTCGGAGCGCCGCCCGGAGCAAGCTCGCTCCCACATTTGTCCAGTGTCGAACACAAAATCTGTGCACGGCGAAAATCCACTGTGGGAGCGAGCTTGCTCGCGATGCAGGCGACTCGGTCTTAAGTGATGGGCGCAGGGTTGAACAAGGTAATGTCGTTATGCAGCCTGTGCTTCTCCGCCCACGTCTGCTGCTTCCCACTAGCCACATCCAGGTAGTAGTGAAACAACTCCCAGCCAAGGTCTTCAATCGAGGCGCGCCCGGTCGCAATCCGTCCGGCATCGATGTCGATCAGGTCCGGCCAACGCTGCGCCAGCTCGGTCCGGGTCGACACCTTCACCACCGGCGCCATCGCCAACCCATAAGGCGTGCCACGCCCGGTGGTAAAAACATGCAGGTTCATCCCCGCCGCCAACTGCAACGTCCCGCAGACAAAATCACTGGCCGGGGTTGCGCAGAAGATCAGCCCTTTGCGCTTGAAACGCTCGCCAGGGCCCAGCACCCCGTTGATTGCGCTGCTGCCGGATTTGACGATCGAGCCCAGGGACTTCTCGACAATGTTCGACAACCCGCCCTTCTTGTTCCCCGGCGTGGTGTTGGCGCTGCGATCCGCTTCGCCCTTGGCCAGGTAACGGTCGTACCAATCCATTTCCCGCACCAGTTCCTGAGCAACTTCCTCAGTCTCTGCGCGGGAAGTCAGCAGGTAAATCGCGTCGCGCACTTCGGTGACTTCGGAAAACATCACCGTCGCACCTGCGCGCAATAACAGGTCCGAGGCATAGCCCAGCGCCGGATTGGCGGTGATGCCGGAAAACGCATCGCTGCCGCCGCACTGCATACCCAGAATCAGCTCGGACGCCGCCACGGTTTCCCGGCGACGCTGATCGAGCTTCTTCAAACGGGTTTCGGCCAACGCCATGATCTGCTCGATCATCTCGGTGAAACCATGACTGGAATCCTGCAAGCGGTACAGCCACGGATCGCTCAAATCCACCGAGCTGTCGTTCTCGTGCATCACCTGCCCGGCCTGCAATTTCTCGCAGCCCAGGCTGATCACCAGCGCCTCGCCACCCAGGTTCGGGTTGCGCGCGAGGTTGCGCACCGTACGGATCGGGATGTACGCGTCAGTCGCGGTAATCGCTACACCACAGCCGTAACTGTGGGTCAGCGCGACTACGTCATCGACGTTCGGATACATGGGCAGCAATTCATCCTTGATGCGTTTGACCGCATGGTCCAGCACGCCGGTGACGCACTGAACAGTCGTGGTAATCCCGAGAATGTTGCGCGTACCGACGGTGCCGTCGGCGTTGCGATAACCCTCGAACGTGAAGCCTTCCAGCGGTGCCTGCGCCGCCGGCACTTCGGTGGACAGCGGCAAGCTGTCCAGCGGTGGCGCGGTGGGCATGCGCAGTTGATCTTCCTTTACCCAGCTGCCGCGCGGAATCGACTGCAACGCGTAGCCGATGGTCTGGCCGTAACGAATCACCTGGCCACCCACGGGAATGTCCTCGAGGGTGACCTTGTGGCTCTGCGGCACGAAGTCCACCGTCACCAGGCCATCCGGGAACTCGGTACCGGCCGGGACGCCTTGGTCATTGACCACGATCACGACGTTGTCCCGCTCGTGCAGGCGGATGTAGCGCGGCGAGTCGGAATGTTCAATCAACTGCATGACGCCGCTCCTCAGGAATGCGCTTGAGACAATTTGTTATTGGTTTCAGGACCGCTGACGGGCGGCTCCTTGAGTACTACACGTTTGATCGGACCCACGATTACCAAGTAGCTGAATACCGCCACCAGGGCGTTGCAACCGACAAACACTAGCGCCCATTTGAACGAACCAGTGGAGCTGATGATGTAGCCGATGACAATCGGCGTGGTGATCGAAGCGATGTTGCCGAAGGTGTTGAACAGACCACCACTGAGACCGGCTATCTGTTTTGGCGAGGTGTCAGACACCACGGCCCAACCCAGCGCACCCACGCCTTTGCCAAAGAATGCCAAGGCCATGAAGCCGACAACCATCCATTCAACGTCCACGTAGTTACAGGCCACGATGCTGCTGGAGACCAGCAAGCCAGCAATGATCGGCGCCTTGCGGGCGAAGGTCAGGGAATGGCCTTTGCGCAGCAGGTAGTCGGAAATCACGCCGCCGAGCACGCCACCAATGAAGCCGCAGATCGCCGGCAACGAGGCGATGAAACCGGCCTTGAGGATGGTCATGCCGCGCTCTTGCACCAGATACACCGGGAACCAGGTCAGGAAGAAGTAGGTGATGCCGTTGATGCAGTATTGGCCAAGGTACACGCCGAGCATCATGCGGTTGGTCAGCAACTGGCGGATGTAGTCCCACTTCGGACCGTCGCCTTTTTTGCCTTTGTCCTGGTCCATGTCGACCATGCCGCCGTTGTCGGCGATGTGCTTGAACTCGGCGTCGTTGATCATCGGGTGCTGGCGCGGGCTGTAGATCACCTTCAGCCAGATCCCCGAGAAGATGATGCCGATCACGCCCATGACGATAAACACGTGCTGCCAGCCGAAGCTGTAAACGATCCAACCCATCAGCGGCGCAAACAGCACCGTGGCGAAGTATTGTGCCGAGTTGAAGATCGCAGACGCCGTACCGCGTTCAGCGGTCGGAAACCAGGCCGCCACAATGCGTGCGTTTCCGGGGAAGGATGGCGCTTCGGCCAGGCCCACCAGGAAGCGCAGCATGAACAGCGCAACCACCGCCGTGGACATGCCGAACTCACCGACATAGCCCTGCAGCACGGTGAACAGCGACCAGGTGAAGATGCTGAGCGCGTAGATTTTTTTCGAGCCGAAACGGTCCAGCAACCAGCCACCGGGAATTTGCCCGGCCACGTAGGCCCAACCGAATGCAGAGAAGATGTAACCGAGGGTGACCGCGTCGATGCCGAGGTCTTTTTGCAGGCTGGAGCCCGCGATGGCGATGGTAGCCCGGTCGGCATAGTTGATCGTGGTCACCAGGAAAAGCATGAGCAAAATCAAATAGCGGACATGGGTCGGTTTGGTCGCTTGCATGTAGATGTACTCCCACTGATTATTTTTATGCGCGGGTGAAACGGGTGCATTCCCTGTAGGAGCTGTCGAGTGCAACGAGGCTGCGATCTTTTGATCTTTAAAAGCAAAGATCGCAGCCTCGTTGCACTCGACAGCTCCTACAGGGGGTTGCGGTGTTCGGTTGAGCCGGACACCGCGATGTATCAGGAGCCGATGTAGCTGGTCTTCACCACGGTGTAGAACTCTTGCGCGTAGCGACCTTGCTCGCGGGAGCCATAGGATGAACCTTTACGCCCACCGAATGGAACGTGGTAATCAACGCCCGCCGTCGGCAGGTTGACCATCACCATCCCGGCCTGGGAGTGGCGCTTGAAGTGGTTGGCGTACTGCAACGACGTGGTGGCAATGCCCGCCGACAGGCCGAATTCGGTGTCGTTGGCCATGGCCAGCGCTGCTTCGTAATCGGCAACGCGAACAACGTTGGCCACCGGACCAAAGATTTCTTCACGGCTGATACGCATCGCGGCTTCGCTGTCGGCAAACAGGGTTGGCGCGAGGTAGTAACCTTCGGTGTCGCAAGTCACCAGACCACCGCCGCTGACCAGACGTGCACCTTCGGACTGGCCGATGTCGATGTACTTCATGTCTTGTTCAAGCTGAGCCTGGGAAACCACCGGACCAATGTCGGTGCCGGTTTTCAGCGCGTGACCGACCTTGATCGACTTCATGCGCTCGGCCACGGCTTCGACGAACTTGTCGTGAATCCCGGCGGTGACGATGAAGCGGCTCGATGCCGTGCAACGCTGGCCGGTGGAGTAGAACGCGCTCTGCACCGACAGCTCGACCGCTTGCTTGAGGTCGGCGTCGTCGAGAATGATCTGCGGGTTCTTGCCACCCATTTCCAGTTGGACCTTGGCCTGGCGCGACACGCAGCTGACCGCGATCTGACGACCGACGCCCACGGAACCGGTGAAGCTGATGCCGTCGACTTTCGGGCTCTGAACCAGCGCATCGCCAACCACTCGACCGCTGCCCATCACCAGGTTGAACACGCCGGCGGGGAAGCCTGCGCGGGAAATGATTTCAGCCAGCGCCCAGGCGCAACCCGGCACCAGATCGGCCGGTTTCAGCACGACGCAGTTACCGTAGGCCAGCGCCGGGGCGATTTTCCACGCTGGGATCGCGATCGGGAAGTTCCATGGTGTGATCAGACCGACCACGCCCAGCGCTTCGCGAGTCACTTCGACGTTCACACCCGGACGCACCGACGGCAGATAGTCGCCGGACAGGCGTAGGCATTCACCGGCGAAGAACTTGAAGATGTTGCCGGCGCGGGTCACTTCGCCGATGGCTTCGGGCAGAGTCTTGCCCTCTTCCCGAGCCAGCAAGGTGCCGAGCTCTTCGCGGCGGGCGAGGATTTCGCTGCCGACTTTATCCAGGGAATCGTGACGTGCCTGAATGCCCGAAATGGACCACGCCGGGAACGCGGCGCGAGCGGCGTCGATGGCGGCGTGAACCTGAGCCAGATCAGCCTTGGCGTACTCGCCGATGGTATCGGTCAGTTCGGACGGGTTGATGTTGGTGGAGTAGTCGGCGCCGGCAACCCATTGGCCACCGATGTAGTTATCGAAACGCTTTGAATCAGTCACAGACTTTCCCCTTAAAAAGAAGTCCTCACACAAAAAGCCGCTGATCACTCAGCGGCCTTGTTTAATCGGTTGTTATTGCGCGCCTTGCTTGTCGATCAGCGCGGCCAGAGCTTCGTACTCTTCTGGCAGCAGATCAGTCAGCGGCGCACGCACAGGACCTGCGTCGAAGCCTGCAATTTTTGCCCCGGCCTTGACGATGCTCACCGCGTAACCGGCTTTGCGGTTGCGGATGTCCAGGTACGGCAGGAAGAAGTCGTCGATGATCTTGCCAACGGTGGCGTGATCTTCGCGGGCAATGGCGTGGTAGAAATCCATCGCGGTCTTCGGGATGAAGTTGAACACCGCCGAGGAGTAAACCGGTACGCCCAGTGCCTTGTAGGCTGCGGCGTAGACTTCGGCGGTCGGCAAACCGCCCAGGTAGCTGAAGCGATCACCGAGGCGGCGACGGATCGACACCATCAACTCGATATCGCCCAGGCCATCCTTGTAGCCGATCAGGTTCGGGCAGCGCTCAGCCAGACGTTCCAGCAGCGACGCGGTCAGGCGGCAGACGTTGCGGTTGTAAACCACCACGCCGATTTTTACCGATTTGCACACGGCTTCAACGTGGGCCGCAACGCCGTCCTGGCTGGCTTCGGTCAGGTAGTGCGGCAGCAACAACAGGCCTTTGGCGCCCAGACGCTCGGCTTCCTGAGCGTATTCGATGGCTTGACGAGTGGAACCGCCAACACCGGCCAGAATAGGCACGCTGGTTTCGCAGGTGTCGACGGCCGTCTTGATGATTTCCGAATATTCGCTGGCCGCCAGAGAGAAGAACTCACCGGTGCCGCCCGCGGCGAACAATGCCGAGGCGCCGTATGGGGCCAGCCATTCGAGACGTTTGATATAGCCCGCGCGATGGAAGTCGCCCTGAGCATTGAAATCGGTAACCGGGAAAGACAGCAGACCGGAAGAGAGGATGGACTTCAGTTCTTGTGGATTCATTATTCGAACACCCTGGGTAGCGACGTATGTGTGTGTGTGTGAGAAAACCGTTCAGTCTTCGCCGAAGTTGTAGGTCATCGTACAACTTAAATAATAACCGTCAACTGCATTTCATCGCCAACCGCAGAATTTGAGTCGGAAAGGTATTTTCTTGACGTAGGAAATTTCTCATCTATGATCCAGATAACTGTATATGCATACAGTTATTTTTGATCGTACCGACGACATATCAAGGAGATAGAAATGTCAGGTCTACACGCACAACCGAAGGAAAAACCGAAACAGGTCATTGCAGAACTGGATGATCTTTTTACCGAGCATGGCATCCCTCTCATCGGGGATAACCCACACGTGGTCTTGCAAGTTGCTGATCATTACAGCCCTACGACTCCCCTTCCCGCGCCTCTGCCCACTACCTCCGGTAAAGCCCTGAAAGGCAAGCCACAGCTGAGGTTCGAGGGTGGCGAACACACCTCTATCGGCGACAGCACACTGCTGCGTTTCATCAAGGACGCACCTGCTATCCCGGCTGCGCAGGTGGAACTGCATTTACCCAATGGGCTGGCGCTGACCTATGGCCAGGTCGTTGCACTGGGGGGTGATTTTTATGGAATTCCCGATCAACCGATCAGCGAAGGCGCGACAGGCGCCGACCGAATCCAGCGCTTTACCAACGCCTTTAACTCGCTGGCCGTACTGCCTGCTTCTAGCGCCGAGGCCAAGCTGATCCTCGGTGTTATGCAAAAGGAAATCGCCGCGATCAAGCAGGCGATCAAGGACGGTAAACAACCTCACGAAGCCTATGACGCCCTCGGTGATACGTTGTCGGAAGAGTGGAACAAGATCACCGGCGGCGGCAGTGTCGTCTCGGCGTTGTTCCCATTTGGCCGCTACCTGAAACTGGCCGCCAACAATGCCGATCACTTCGCCGAATGGGCGCTGCTGGCCTATATCGCCGGGCACACCGCAGCGGTGCAACAAGCGGTGCTGGCCCACACCAGCGGCGATGAAAAGCAGTTGGAGCTGGCCTATGCGATGAACGCTTTTGCCGATCACTACCTGACCGACCTGTTTTCCGCCGGCCACCTGCGAGTGCCGCGCAAGCAATTGGCAGCGGTGGTTACACCCAGCGATCTGGGTTCGTTGATCACGCGATTCATGCACGACGAAGACAGCAAGTTCGGCCTCAATGTGCGCAATGGCAACGGCGATCAATGGCGTGCGTATGGGGACAAACGCTACTTCGACGCCCTCTCCAGCGCCAATCGCACCCAGGTGAATCAGGCGGTTCAGGTGTCTGCGGATGAAGTGTTCGCGGCGTATCTCAGTGGAATCGCCGCGTCGGCCGCCAATTTCGGCGCCTTGAAAAAGATGCCTGATCTGCCAGCGGTACTGAACTTGGCGACCAACTTCTCGCCGCTGTTCAGGATCGAGGGCAACAAGGTGCTGCGGCGCAAGGACGTCAACAACCTGAACGACACCGCCACCGTCGATGACTGGTGGGGCTGGAGCACTTATTTGCTGCTCAAGGATTACAAACCGACTGGCAACGTTGCCTGATAAGGAGATCGATGATGACTATCAAATTGACACTGGAACTGGCCTCGGGCCAATCGCTGAAGGGGGCGCCGTTGGAGTTGTTGGCCAAGGGAGTGCCGATTGCTCGGGCGGTAGTTGATGAGCATGGGCATGTGACATTCGATGCCAAAGCTGGGGCTTCTGAGTGGGCCGTAAGAGTGGATCGTTCGATTCTCAGGACCGGCTGATTCCCCGCACCTGATCGTTCCCAGAGCGTGGGAACGATCTCATTACTCAGCCCATTTCACCCACCACTCGTCGGCACTGTCATTTATGACAGTAGCCGAACAACTGTCGCTGCGGCCTAAATGGTTCCGGGGTTAACGAACCGGCTCCGCCAACGCAGCACTGCATTCGCGCCTATTCAAACGGTTTGATAAAACGTTAAAAGGATTTTGATCATGACTGCACAACTGAAAGCCCTCGAAGCACCGGTGCTTAAAGAAGCCGTCGAAGGGGTACTTTACGTTCATAACCTGATTGACCCGGCACATGGTGTGGTTTGGCCATATCCGTATGCTGCAGCAGGCGACAATGTTGAATTCACGGTACAAACTTCAACCGGCAATACTTGGGTCGGTTCGATCGCACTGACGCAAGCCTCGGTGGGAAAACCCGTCACTTTCTCTATTCCGAAAGAAACATTTGCGAAAGGTCTAGTTTTAGACGCCACCGCTAAACTGCAATACAGCGTAACCAGTGCCTCTGGTAATCAGGCTCGTTCCGCTGATCTGGTTGTTCAACTAAAACCATAAACCGCAATCAGCGCTGCGCCTCTGCCTCTTCATGCACATGGCGCAGCCGCTCACGACGCAGGAGTAGAGCGTGAACATTACCTATACATTGAAGCATCCCATCGGCAAACGTCAGAACTTCATGTTCGACGGCATTATTTATGCGACGGACGTACTGCAATTCGAAGGTCTCGATGAGCAGTACATCGTCACCAAAAGAACGCTGACCATCCCTTTCGAAATCGATCAACCGATCGAACGCGTCACACTTGAAACCGAGCTTTATAAACCTAAGCCTTAACCCCGCTGCGCCTCCGCCTCTTCATGCGCATGGCGCAGCCGCTCCCGACTGTTCGTCAGATGCAAGCGCATTGCTGCCCGCGCCGCATCCGAATCCTGGCGCGCAATTGCATCGTAAATTTCTTCGTGCTCACGGCTCAGACGATTCATGTAGTGCTGCTGATCGTCATGGGCCAGGCGCGCGGAGTTGAGGCGTGTGCGCGGAATGATGCTGGTGCCCAGGTGGGTCATGATGTCAGTGAAATAGCGGTTGCCGGTCGCCAGGGCGATTTGCAGGTGGAACTGGAAGTCGGACGCCACGGCATCGCTGGCATGGGAGACACTTTCATTCAATGCATCCAGCGCAGCTCGCATCAATGCCAACTGCTCGGGGCTGCGGCGCTGCGCGGCAAGGCCGGCGGATTCCACTTCCAGGCTGATGCGCAGTTCCAGAATCGCCAGCACGTCACGCAGCGTGACCACGGTCGCAGGGTCGATACGGAAACCGCTCGGGCTTGGGGTGTCGAGCACGAAGGTGCCGATGCCGTGGCGGGTTTCAACCTGGCCTGCTGCCTGCAAACGGGAAATCGCTTCGCGCACCACGGTGCGGCTGACGCCATGGGCATCCATGATCGCCGACTCGGTGGGCAACTTGTCGCCACGCTTGAGGTGACCGTCGCGGATCTGCTCGGACAGCACCGTCACCAGTTCCTGAGCGAGGCTGCGGCGCTTGCGAGGGAGGCGTGGTGCGTCGATCGGGTTTTCCATGGTGAACGTCTTTCTCGAAAGTTGCGGCTGAAACCGCATCATAGCTCAACGCGGTTGTACGATCACCCCGACCCGTAGGAGCTGCCGAAGGCTGCTCCTACAGAGGTTGTGGTGTTTACGCGGTCACGGCTTGGTCCACCAGATGGCCATTCTCGATACGAACATGCCGTGGATGGAAGCGCTTCAGGCTGCTGCGATGCCCGACGCTGACAATGCTCAAGCCCGGAATCTCATCGATCAAGGTCTGATACAGCGACGCTTCGTCCTCCTCGTCCATCGCCGAGGTCGCTTCGTCCATGTACAGCCATTGCGGTGCGTAAAGCAGCGCACGAGCGAAGGCCAGACGTTGCTGCTCACCCGGCGACAACATGCGCTGCCAGTGATTGGCTTCGTCCAGACGGGCAACGAGATGCGGCAAACGGCAGGCTTCCAGCACATGAACGTAGCGCTCGTGCGGATACGTATCGCCCGACTGTGGATAACTCAGCGCTTCACGCAGGCTGCCAATCGGCAGATACGGTTTTTGCGGCAGGAACAGATAACGCCCCGTCGGCAGACGAATACTGCCGTGGCCAGCCGGCCAAAGGTGCCCCATCGCTCGAAACAAAGTGGATTTACCGCTGCCGGAGCGGCCGCTGAGCATGACGCGCTCGCCCTCCTCCACGGTCATGTCGGCGTTGGTCAGCAGGTGACGACCGTCAGCGAGGTCGAGGCCAAGGTTATGCACCTTCAACGCCGACCCCGAATTCTGTACATCGATGGCCGGCGCACGCTCTTCGTTGTCGGTCATGGCCTGGCGGAAACTCAGCAGTCGATCACAGGTGGCGCGCCATTCGGCAAGGTCCTGGTACGCCGTGATGAACCAACTGAAGTTGTCCTGGACGTTAGCGAACGCCGAGTTGATTTGCATCAGCTCACCCAGCTCGATCTTGCCAGTGAAGTAACGCGGCGCGGCGACCATGAACGGGAAGATGACTGCGATCTGCTCATAACCGGAAGTGAAGAAGGTCAGGCGCTTGGACACTTTCATGATGTCCCAGTAGTTGTGCCAGACCATCCCGAAACGGCTGCTCAAGCGGCGGTTCTCATTAGGCTCGCCGTTGTACAGCGCAATGCTTTCGGCATTCTCGCGAATCCGAACCATGGAGAAACGCAGGTCGGCTTCGAAGCGTTGCTGGTTGTTGTTGAGGCCTATCAAGCGACGGCCAATCAAATGCGTCAGCCAACTGGCGACGGCGGCATAAACCAGCGCGCACCAGAACATGTAACCGGGAATCGTGAAACCAAACACTTCGATACTGCCCGACACGCCCCACAGAATGATCGAGAACGATACGAGGCTGACGATGTTGCGAATCAACCCGAGCCCCAGGCCCAACGTGTTGGTGGTGAATTTATTGAGGTCTTCGGAAATCCGCTGGTCCGGGTTATCGGTGTAACCGCCCTGCTCCAGCTGGTAGTAATTCTTGTTGTCGAGCCAACGGGTAAAATGCTTCTCGGTGAGCCAGGCCCGCCAGCGAATCGTCAGCATCTGGGTCAGGTAGAGCCGATACACCGCGCCGAGAATGGCCACCGCCGCAATGCCGCAGAAATACAGGATCAACTGCCAGAACGCTGCCTCGTCCTTCTTTTGCAGGGCGTTGTAAAAATCCTTGTACCAACTGTTGATCCACACCGAAATCGCCACACTGAACAGCGACAGCGCGATCACGGCGATCAGCAACGTCCAGGCCTTGCCCTTCTCTTCACTGCGCCAGTAAGGCGTGGTCATCGCCCAGACTTTGCGAAAAAACTGCCCGCGCACAGCATCATTGACCGCGGAATATTCAGCGTTCTGATTCATGGAAAAGGCTCGATAAAGAAAAGAACACACACGAACCGATCATAGATGATCGGCATGTGTTGTAACGCTGTGTGACAACAATTGTTCAGGGGCGGTTCAGCGTTGAGGCCATTTTGACAAGTAATCCCCAATTGGTTGCCGCCGGTCGCCACTGTCAGATATGACAGTAGAGAGGTAGCGATATCTCGGGCCTACTGATCGCAACCCGTCGCCATGACGTGCGCAGGGCAATCTGGTTAAAACGCATACAAAGGAGCTATTTCGATGAACAATAAAACCAAGCCTACATACCCGATGCCAGAGGCGCCAGCCGTAAAAAATGGAGCGTTCTTCCTCAGTGGATTAGGTGAAACCACTGAGATCAGAATTGGCTCCGGGGGTGTATGGCCACCAGGTGCTGAATACAAGTTTCAAGCCGTTTTTCTAGGGACTGACAAGAAATGGGACAGTGGCTACACATCATCAGCGAATGCATTAAAGGCCGACTTGCCTATCAACGAAATGCGCCCGCACATCCATCGAGAAGTCGAAATCAAGTTCTACATGAAATCCGAAGGTGTTGAACACCTCTCTGATCCATTGACCGTCCGGATCTTGCCGTAGAGGCATAAAGGGGCGAATAAACGACACTCCATGAGCATGGTTTATTCGCCACTCCCTCAAAAAAACTACAACTCAACGACGAACCGGGCGCTTCTGCAATTTGCGCTGCAAGGTGCGGCGGTGCATGCCCAGGGCGCGGGCAGTAGCGGAGATGTTGCCTTCGTGCTCGGTCAGCACGCGCTGGATGTGCTCCCACTGCAGGCGATCCACCGACATCGGGTTTTCCGGCACCAGCGTGTCGAGGTCGGCGTGCTCGGAGAGCAGCGCGGCCAACACGTCATCGGCGTCCGCCGGTTTGCACAGGTAATTGCAGGCGCCGCGCTTGATCGCCTCGACGGCGGTGGCGATGCTCGAGTAACCGGTGAGGATCACTACGCGCATTTCCGGGTCCAGCTCCAGCAGCTTGGGCAACAGCACCAGGCCGGAATCGCCGTCCATTTTCAGGTCCAGCGCAGCGTAATCCGGCAGGTCGGCCTGAGCGATGGTCAGACCTTCTTCGGCGGAACTGGCGGTGCTGACGCGAAAGCCGCGGCGGGACATGGCACGGGCCATCACCCGGGTGAAAGTTGCGTCGTCGTCTACCAGCAGCAAATGCGGCAGTTCTTCGCCTTCGCCTTCGACTTGGATCTCGTCACTCATGTTCGTCTCCTCGGGCGACACGGGGCAGGCGCAGCTCGGTGAGCGTGCCGCCTTCCTCATGACTGTAGAGTTTCACTGAGCCGCCGGCGCGTGTCACGCTGGCCTTGCTCAAAAACAGGCCCAGGCCGAAACCTTTGCCCTTGGTGGTAAAAAACGGCTTGCCGATCTGCTCGGCGATGGCCAGCGGCACACCGGCGCCGTGATCGCGGATGCTGATGGTCAAGTCCTCGGCATTCCAGTCCAGCGTCACTTGCAGCCCTTCGGGGCAAGCGTCGGCGGCATTGTTGAGCAAATTCAGCAGCGCCTGGGTCAGGTCCGGTGGCGGCGCCATGCGCGGCACGGCGCCTTGGCCCAAGCGCTGGAAGCGATAACTGGCTTCCGGGCGCATCAGGTGCCAACGGTTCAGGGCTTCGTCGAGCCAATCGGTGACGTCCTGCATTTCCACCGCCAATCGACGATTGGCCTCGGCGGCGCGCACCAGTTGCTGCAAGGTTTCCTTGCAGAGTTTTACCTGATCCTGCAGCACGCTCAGGTCGTCCTGCAACATCGGGTCGTGATGGTCCTGACGCATTTCCTTGAGCAACACGCTCATGGTCGCCAGCGGAGTGCCCAGTTCATGGGCAGCACCGGCGGCCTGGGTGGCGACGGCCAGCAGTTGCTGATCGCGCAGGCCCTCTTCGCGACGGATGGCACGCAGTTCTTCCTGACGGCGCAGCTCTTCGGCCATGCGTGCAGCGAAGAAGGTGATGACCGCCGCGGCCAGGGCGAAACTCAGCCACATCCCGTAAACCTGCAGGTTTTCCCGAGCGATCGGGAAGGTTTGCAGCGGATAGAAGCGCGCCAGCAGCAAGGTGTACATCGTCAACGCGATACCGGACAGAATCACCGAATAACGCCACGGCAACGTCACGGCGGCGATGGTCAGCGGCACCAGGTAATAAGAGACGAAGGGGTTGGTCGAGCCGCCGGAGAAATACAGCAAGGCACTGTGGATAAACAGGTCGCAGGCCAGTTGCACGGCGTATTCGAGTTCGGTAACCGGCCATGAGGTGCGCAAGCGAATCGCCGTGAACGCACACAGCAACATTGAGCAACCGAGGGTCGCGGCCAGTTGAAACCAAGGCAGCGGCAGCAAGTCGAGCCAGTAGGCCAGGCCCACGGAGCCGGCCTGAGCGGCCAACACCAAGGTGCGGATAAACGTCAGCCGCCAGAGATTCTGGCGAGTTGCGGAAGTGATTTGAACGGGGGCGAGCATGAGCTCTCCTGATGAGCGCTCCAGGCGGATCGCACGGAGTATAACCAAGCACGGGGGCAGTCAGGCAAAAGTGCGGCAAACGGCCACAGGCCATTGGCCGACACACACCCCAGGATCACGTCGATCTGTATAGAAGTTGTAACTGTGCGAACCGGATCATAAAAGCTAGAGTCTGATGGTTTCACGCAGGCTCGGACCTTAACCCCTGCGCACCGTCCAAGGAGTTTTCATGCACAGTTTCCGCCGCAGCGCCGCCCTTCTTGCCCTTAGCGTTGGCACCGTCGCCAGCCTCCCGGCCCTGGCCGCCGACGAACTTCATTACAACCAGATCGCCCTGCGCGCCGAAGTCAGTCAGGAAGTGGCCCGCGACCTGATGATCGTGACCCTCTACACCGAAGAACAAAACACCGACCCGGCCAAACTCGCCGCCGACGTCAGCACCACCATGAACAAAGCGCTGGCCCAGGCCAAACAGGTCAAGGAAGTCACCCTGCGCCAGGGCAGCCGCAACAGCTACCCGATCTACGACACCAAGGGCCAGAAAATCACCGGCTGGCGCGAACGCGCCGAACTGCGCCTGGAAAGCTCCGACTTCGCGGCGCTGTCGAAACTGACCGGCGAACTGCTCACCGACCTGAAAATGGGTGGCATGGACTTCGCCATCGCCACACCAACCCGCCAGGCCAGCGAAGATGCGCTGCTTAAAGAAGCCGTGACAGCCTTCAAGGCCCGTGCTCAATTGGCGACCGACGCGTTGGGTGGCAAGGGTTATAAAATCGTTAACCTGAATTTGAACAGCAACGGTTATCCACAACCGTACATGCGTGGGCCGATGATGATGAAAGCGGCGAGCATGGACGGTGCGCCGGTTACGCCGGAAGTCGAAGCTGGTACAAGTCAGGTCAGCATGACGGCGGATGGTTCGATTGAAGTGTTGATGCCTTGATTCGATAACCCGTACACAAAAACGGCGATCACCGAAGTGATCGCCGTTTTTATGCCAGACCAAAACCCACGTAGTCCCCCTGTAGGAGTTGCCGAAGGCTTAAAAAGCGGAACGCGGAGCGTGGGAACGATCAAAAAGGGACTCGCCGTTAAGGGCAAAACCCTAAGCGGCCGTTACCGCAGGAATGGATATGTACACCTGAAAGAGACTGGTCGGCTATTTGGCTTGCTCCCAACATTTGGCTTATCAAACGCTCAACACTTGGAAAAAAGCCAAAAGCGCTACCGCAAGCAGCAAAGGTTGCACCCCCGGTACTACCAATACGCCCACGCAGCCCCCACCAAATCCCAAAGCCAAGCATCACCCACAGATGTCCACTGACAAACAGTAACGGAACAATCTGCCCCCACAGACACAACAACTCTTTAAACAACAAACACCTACCCAACAAACTAGAACTCAATCTCATTCACGCCCGCCCTCCCCATTCACCCCCCTCAATAATGGGTATAAATAAGTAACACCGCGCTCTAACCGGGTGCACCAGGCGCCCCGACTGCCCTCTGTCGGTGCGCGATTTGCACTGAAAAAAACCTGCGCAAACGGTCAAATGCGCCTGAATTTATACAAATGCGACATTAAGGTACGTTCGTGCCACTGTTTAAGACTTGTGGCCGCTCCGGATCTTGCAATGGGTATGGCCCCTGCATAAGTATCCGCAGGAACGACTCACGAGGTCGTCCTCTAATTCCAAAAATGACAACAAATCATGAGGCCACCATGCTTAAACACGCGGTCATTCCGTTTTTAGTCGGCGCAGGCTTGTTAGCTAGCGCACCTTTCGCCCAAGCGGCGACTAACCTGGTGTTTTGCTCCGAAGGGAGCCCGGCCGGTTTTGATCCTGGTCAGTACACCACCGGAACCGACTTCGACGCCTCTGCAGAAACCATGTTCAACCGCCTGACTCAGTTCGAGCGCGGCGGCACCGCCGTTATTCCTGGTTTGGCGACCAAATGGGACATCTCCGATGATGGCCTGACTTACACCTTCCACCTGCGTGAAGGCGTCAAGTTCCATACCACCCCGTACTTCAAGCCAACTCGTGAGTTCAACGCCGACGACGTGCTGTTCACCTTCAATCGCATGATTGACAAGAACGACCCGTTCCGTAAGGCGTACCCAACCGAATTCCCGTACTTCACCGACATGGGGATGGACACCAACATCACCAAGATCGATAAAGTCGACGACAAAACTGTCAAGTTCACCCTGAAAGAAGTCGACGCCGCGTTCATCCAGAACATGGCCATGAGTTTCGCTTCCGTCCAATCCGCCGAGTACGCCGCCCAGCTGCTGAAAGAAGGCAAAGCCGCCGACATCAACCAGAAGCCGGTCGGCACTGGTCCGTTCGTGTTCAAGAGCTACCAGAAAGACTCCAACATCCGCTACACCGGGAACAAGGACTACTGGAAGCCTGACGACGTCAAGATCGACAACCTGATCTTCGCCATCACCACCGACCCGTCGGTACGTATCCAGAAGCTGAAGAAGAACGAGTGCCAGATCACTCTGTTCCCACGTCCAGCCGACCTGAAGGCTCTTCAGGAAGACAAGACTCTGAAAGTGCCTGACCAGGCTGGTTTCAACCTGGGTTACATCGCCTACAACGTGATGGACAAGATCAAGGGCAGCGATCAGCCGAACCCGATGGCCCAACTGAAAGTGCGTCAGGCACTGGACATGGCCGTCAACAAGCAGCAGATCATCGACTCGGTTTACCAGGGTGCAGGTCAACTGGCCGTCAACGCCATGCCGCCGACCCAGTGGTCTTACGACACCACCATCAAAGATGCGCCGTACAACCCTGAGAAAGCCAAAGAGCTGCTCAAGGAAGCCGGCGTCAAGGAAGGCACCGAGATCAACCTGTGGGCGATGCCGGTGCAGCGTCCGTACAACCCGAACGCCAAGCTGATGGCTGAAATGCTGCAGTCCGACTGGGCCAAGGTCGGTATCAAGGCCAAGATCGTGACCTACGAGTGGGGCGAGTACATCAAGCGCTCCAAAGGCGGCGAAAATGGCGCGATGCTGATTGGCTGGAGCGGCGACAACGGTGACCCGGACAACTGGCTGAACGTGCTGTTCGGCTGCGACTCTCTGCAAGGCAACAACTTCTCCAAGTGGTGCGACAAGAAGTTTGACGGCATCGTGAAAGAAGCCAAGCGCACGACCGATCAGTCCAAGCGCACCGAACTGTACAAGCAGGCGCAACACGTCCTCAAAGATGCCGTTCCAATGACACCTATCGCTCACTCGACGGTGTTCCAACCCATGCGCGACAACGTGCAGGACTTCAAGATCAGCCCGTTTGGCTTGAACTCCTTCTACGGCGTCAGCGTCAGCAAATAAGGTTTTGCAACGGCGACGTTTTTGACGTCGCCGTTGCTTTATCTGCCGAGAAAGTAGGAAACAACCTACATCCAATTCCGCTGAGCATTACAGCAGCGGCGTCGGACGCGTTGCCATTTCCTACGAGTATTTAGGACTCTACGCATTTACTGCCAGACCCACGGCTCCTACCGTCGGGATCTGACCAGTTCGTGCGTGGGCTCTCGGTTATTGCTGCCTGTCATGGCTTGAGATCAGTGATGCCTCCACGTCCCCGGACAGGACGGCTGTTCATTGAAAACACTTAGCGAAAGAGAAAAGGGAGCGTCATGCGCCATACCTTGGTTTTATCCGCATTGCTGGGCACCGGCCTGCTGGCCGCCACTTCCATCAGCCAGGCCGCCAATAACAGCCTGGTGTTCTGCTCCGAAGGCAGCCCCGCTGGCTTCGACACCGCGCAGTACACGACCGCGACCGACAATGACGCCGCCGAGCCGTTGTACAACCGACTGGCAGAGTTCGAAAAAGGCGCCACCAACGTCGTACCTGGCCTGGCCACTCGCTGGGATATTTCAGAGGACGGCCTCAAGTACACTTTTCACCTGCGCGAGGGGGTGAAATTTCACACAACCAAATACTTCACGCCGACCCGTGATTTCAACGCCGATGACGTGCTGTTCACGTTCAATCGCATGCTCGATCCACAGCAACCTTTCCGTAAGGCTTATCCGACCGAGTTCCCGTATTTCAACGGAATGAGCCTGAACAAGAACATCGCCAAGGTCGAGAAGACCGGGCCGCTGACCTTGGTCATGACGCTCAACAGCGTGGACGCCGCGTTCATCCAGAATATCGCCATGAGCTTCGCCGCCATCCTGTCCGCCGAATACGCCGACAAACTGCTGGCGGTCGGCAAACCAAGCGATATTAATCAGAAGCCGATCGGCACCGGGCCGTTCGTGTTCAAGAGCTACCAGAAAGATTCCAACATCCGTTACACCGGCAACCAGCAGTACTGGGACCCGAGCCGGGTCAAGCTTGAGAATCTGATTTTCGCCATCAACACCGATGCTTCGGTGCGGGTGCAGAAGCTCAAGGCCAACGAGTGCCAGATCACCCTGCACCCGCGCCCTGCCGACGTGACCGCGCTGAAGAACGACCCGACACTCAAGCTCATCGAGAAGCCCGGTTTCAACCTCGGTTACATCGCCTACAACGTGCGCCACAAGCCTTTCGACCAGCTCGAAGTGCGCCAGGCGCTGGACATGGCAGTGAACAAGCAAGGCATTCTCAACGCCGTCTATCAAGGTGCCGGTCAATTGGCCGTCAACGCCATGCCGCCGACCCAATGGTCCTACGACGAGACCATCAAAGACGCCGCCTACAACCCGGAAAAAGCCAAGGAACTGCTCAAGGCTGCCGGCGTGAAGGAAGGCACCGAAATTACCCTCTGGGCCATGCCGGTCCAGCGCCCGTACAACCCCAACGCCAAGTTGATGGCCGAGATGCTCCAGGCTGACTGGGCAAAAATCGGCCTCAAAGTGAAGATCGTCAGCTACGAATGGGGCGAGTACATCAAGCGCACCAAGAACGGCGAGCACGACGTCAGCCTGATCGGCTGGACCGGTGACAACGGGGATCCGGACAACTGGCTCGGCACGCTTTACAGCTGCGACGCCATTGGCGGCAACAACTACTCCATGTGGTGTGATCCGGCCTACGACAAGCTGGTCAAGCAGGCCAAAGTCGTTACCGACCGCGACCAGCGCACCGTGCTCTACAAACAGGCGCAACAGTACCTCAAGCAGCAGGTGCCGATTACGCCAGTCGCCCACTCGACGGTTAACCAGCCGTTGAGCGCCAAAATCGAAGGATTCAAGGTGAGTCCTTTCGGTCGTAACGTGTTCTCGGGCGTCAGCATAGAAAAATAACCGATTAGCCAGAACCACTGGGGGCGCATTGCCCTCACGCAAGCGTATTGCCGTAATTCGTCAATCCGGCCTACAGCAAACGTTTGCGATGCCTTGAATGAGTAAACCAAATAGCCGGGATCACCAAAAAAGGCCGGCATTAAAAAAAAGAAAAAAAGGAGCTTCACCCCATGAAACTGAGTAGCACCGCGTTATTGGCCTTGGCCATCAGCAGCGTAACCGCCACAGCGTACGCAGAAACCCAAAGCCAGGCGTACACCCCGGTTACCGTGAAAGAAAAGAGCGCCCAAAGCGAAGCCACCGGCTTTGTTGAAGGCCAATCGATCACCGGTTCCACGCGTAACTGGTATGCAAATGAGCAACTGAAACGCGGCGGCGTGTTCCGCTACAACAAAGGCGGCACATTGCAAACGACGGACCGTCGTATCAACTGGGTACAAGGCACCATCATCAAGTACAACTCGGGCTTTACTGAGGGCACTGTAGGTTTCAGCACTGAAGTCGCGGCTTACAACGCGATAGCCCTGGAACGTGATCAAGAAAGACTGGCCTCCGGCTTCGGCGGCGTACCGGGTGACCGTGAACGGGCCGGTAATAACCGTACCTTGACCAAAGAAGGCGGCGACGCACAAGGCCAATGGAGCAAACTCGGCCTGGCGAACGTCAAGGCACGCGTCTCCAACACTACCCTGACCGCTGGCCGCCAGAATTTCAGCAGCCCGATGGTCGATGTGATCGGTAACCGTCCGCTGCCTTCGAGCTTCCAGGGTGTGGCCCTGCACAGCGAAGAGCTGGAAAACCTGACTTTTGACTTGGCCACCTTCGATCGCAACTCTCCACGGACTGAAGAAAGCCAGCGTAAATTTCGCTCCGAATACGCTGACGAAATCATTGAAATCGATCACGTGAACACCGCTGGTATCACTTACCAGCCATTCGCCAGCCTGACTACCAGCGTGTGGGGCACTCAGGCCGAAGACATGTGGAACCAGTACTACTTCGGCGCCAGCCACGTGCTGGGAGACAGCTCGGTACTGAGCCTGACCACCGGCCTGAATTACTACAAAACCGTCGACGAAGGCAAAGCCGTACTGGGCGAGATCGACAACGACACCTACTCCCTGTCGCTCGGTCTGACTCACCAGGCCCACAGCCTGACCTTCTCCTACCAGGAAGTGAACGGTAACGAGTACTTCGACTACCTGCACGAAACCAACGGTATCTACCTGGCCAACTCCCTGCTGTCGGACTTCAACGGCCCGAACGAGAAATCCTTCCAGATTGCCTACGGCCTCAACATGGCTGAGTACGGCGTGCCAGGTCTGAAATTCAACATCTACCAGGCTCGCGGTTGGGGTATCGACGGTACTCACTATAAAGGTGGCGCCTACAACAGCGTGACCACGATGGACGGTGAACATCACTATGAGTACGGCATCGGCGCTTCGTACGCCGTGCAGAGCGGTCCGCTCAAGGCTACCGCTATTCGCGCCACCTACACCGCTCACCGCGCGAGTGAAAACCAGCTGGATGGCAACATCAACGAGTTCCGTCTCGTGACCACCATCCCGTTCAACATTCTGTAATGCACCTGCCGAACGACTGATTCAGTGACGAATCGGCCGTTCGGTTTTTGTCCTTCTAACCGATTGCAGAGGGTTCTTTGATGAAAATGCTTCCCCTACGTGCGGCCATCGCAGCCGCGTTGCTGAGTGCCGCTGTTGGCGTCTCGGCCAAACCCCTGGTGGTTTGCTCCGAAGCCAGTCCGGAAGGTTTCGATATCGTTCAGTACACAACTGCAGTCACGGCCGATGCAGTGGCCGAAACAGTGTTCAATCGCCTGGTGGACTTCAAGCCTGGCACCACTGAAGTGGTTCCTGCACTGGCGCAATCCTGGGAAATCAGCGAGGACGGCCTGAGCTACACCTTCCACCTGCGTAAAGGCATCAAGTTTCACACCACCGATTACTTCAAGCCGACCCGCGACTTGAACGCCGACGATGTGCTTTGGAGTTTCCAGCGTCAGCTGGACCCGAAACACCCGTGGCACAACAAGTCGAGCGTGGGCTTCCCGTACTTTGAAAGCATGGGCTTCAAGGATCTGCTCAAAAGCGTTGAAAAAATCGACCAAGACACCGTCGTATTCACCCTGACGCGTCGTGAAGCACCGTTCCTGGCCGACATCGCCATGCCGTTTTCGGCAATCTACTCCGCCGAATATGCCGATCAATTGCTCAAGGCCGATAAAACGGCCGACCTCAACAGCAAGCCGATCGGTACGGGCCCGTTTATTTTCACCCGCTATAACAAGGACGCTCAGGTACGCTTCAAGGCCAACCCTGAGTACTTCCGCGGCAAGCCGCCGGCCGATACGCTGATATTCGCGATCACCACCGACAACAACGTGCGCCTGCAAAAGCTCAAGGCCAACGAGTGCCAGATCGCGCTGTACCCTAAACCCGATGACGTCCCGAGCATCAAGGCCGACCCGAACCTGAAGGTCGATGAGCTGGCCGCGATGACCACCAGCTATACCGCGATGAATACCACTCGCAAATACATGAGCGACGTACGCGTGCGTCAAGCGATCAACATCGCTTTCGACAAGCAGACCTACGTCAACAGCCTGTACGGCAAAGGCAACGCGGTGATCGGCACCGGGCCTTATCCGCCGACCCTGCTAGGCTTCAACGACAACCTGAAAAATCCGCCGCGTGACCTCGCCAAGGCCCGCGAACTGCTCAAGGAAGCCGGGGTACCGGAAGGCACTGTGATTACCCTGTTCACTCGCAACGGCGGCGGCCCGACCAACCCTAATCCGCTGCTCGGTGCGCAAATGATGCAATCGGACCTGGCACAGATCGGCCTCAAGCTCGACATCCGCGTCATGGAATGGGGCGAAATGCTCAAACGCGCCAAGAATGGCGAACACGACATGGTGTCGGCAGGCTGGGCCGGCGACAACGGCGACCCGGATAACTTCCTGACGCCAAACCTGAGTTGCGACGCAGCACAAAACGGCGAAAACTACGCCCGCTGGTGCAACAAGGAGTTTCAAGCGTTGATCGACAAGGCCCGCGGCGGCACTGAGCCGGCTGCACGGGCGGCAATTTATGAACAAGCGCTGGACGTTTTCGACAAAGACCAGCCGTGGATTCCTATGGCTTATCCGAAAATGTTCACCGCCATGCGTAAAAACGTCGAGGGTTTCCACCAGAGCCCTTTGACGACTAACAACTTCGCCACCACTCAGGTGAAGTAGATAAGAAACTACCGGCATTCCTGACCCAGGAATGCCGGGCACGCCTAACCGGCTGATGAGGTACACCACAAGATGTTTAGTTTTATTGCCCGCCGATTGGGGTTATTGATCCCCACATTCTTCGGTATCACCTTGCTGACTTTCGCGTTGATTCGCATGATTCCTGGCGACCCCGTGGAAGTGATGATGGGCGAACGTCGGGTCGACCCCGAAATGCACGCTCAGGCAATGGAACGCCTTGGCCTGAACAAACCGCTGTATGCCCAGTACCTGGACTACATCGGCAAGTTGGCCCACGGCGATCTCGGCGAATCCCTGCGTACCCGTGAAAGTGTCTGGACCGAGTTCAGCTCTCTATTCCCCGCGACCCTGGAACTGTCCATGGCCGCCCTGTTGTTCGCCGGCATCCTGGGCCTTCTGGCCGGGGTGATCGCGGCACTCAAGCGAGGATCCCTGTTCGACCACGGGGTGATGGGCATCTCCCTGGCGGGATACTCGATGCCGATCTTCTGGTGGGGCCTGATCCTGATCATGTTCTTCTCGGTGTCCCTGGGCTGGACCCCGGTGTCCGGGCGGATCGACCTGCTCTATGACATCGAGCCGCGGACTGGCTTCATGCTTATCGACACGCTGCTGGCCGATGACGTCGGTGCGTTCTTCGATGCCCTGCATCACCTGATCCTGCCGGCCATTGTGCTCGGCACCATCCCGCTGGCAGTGATCGCGCGGATGACCCGCTCTTCGATGCTCGAAGTGTTGCGTGAAGACTACATCCGTACCGCCCGCGCCAAAGGCCTGTCGCCGTCGCGCGTGGTGTTCGTCCACGGTCTGCGTAACGCGCTGATTCCGGTGCTGACCGTGGTCGGCCTGCAAGTCGGCACATTGCTGGCCGGTGCGGTCCTGACCGAAACCATCTTCTCCTGGCCCGGCATCGGCAAATGGCTGATCGAAGCCATTGGCGCACGGGACTATCCCGTGGTGCAAAACGGCATCCTGTTAATCGCCTGCCTGGTGATTCTGGTCAACTTCGTGGTGGACATCCTCTACGGCTTTGCCAACCCACGCATTCGTCACCAGCGCTGAGATCATTATGACCATGACCACTTCAATTCCAGCGGTAGCAGTCGATCAAAGCCTGCTGTATCCGTCTCCATATAAAGAATTCTGGCAAGCGTTCTCCAAGAACAAAGGCGCCGTCGCCGGCCTGATGTTCATGCTGCTGGTGATTTTCTGCGCACTGTTCGCCCCTTGGGTGGCACCGCATAACCCGAGCGAGCAGTACCGCGACTTCCTGCTGACCCCGCCGTCCTGGCTGGAAGGTGGGCAAATCCAGTTCCTGCTCGGCACCGATGAACTGGGTCGCGACCTGCTGTCGCGGCTGATCCACGGTTCGCGCCTGTCCCTGCTGATCGGCTTGTCGTCGGTGGTGATGTCGCTGATTCCGGGCATCCTTTTGGGTCTGTTCGCCGGGTTCTTCCCGCGCTTGCTCGGCCCGACCATCATGCGTCTGATGGACATCATGCTGGCCCTGCCGTCGCTGCTGCTGGCGGTGGCGATTGTCGCCATCCTCGGCCCTGGCCTGATCAACACCATTATTGCCATCGCCGTGGTTTCGTTGCCGTCCTATGTTCGTCTGACCCGCGCCGCGGTGATGGGCGAATTGAACCGCGACTACGTGACTGCCGCGCGCCTGGCCGGTGCCGGTCTGCCGCGCCTGATGTTCGTCACCGTGCTGCCTAACTGCATGGCGCCGCTGATCGTTCAGGCCACCTTGAGTTTCTCCTCGGCGATTCTCGATGCCGCCGCACTGGGCTTCCTCGGCCTTGGCGTTCAACCGCCAACCCCTGAGTGGGGCACCATGCTGGCTTCGGCTCGCGACTACATCGAACGCGCCTGGTGGGTCGTCAGTCTGCCTGGTTTGACCATTTTGCTCAGCGTGCTGGCAATCAACTTGATGGGCGACGGCCTGCGCGATGCGCTGGACCCGAAACTCAAGAACGCCGCCTGAGGAGATTCAAATGTCACTGTTAGAAATCAAGAATCTCAACGTTCGCTTCGGCGACAAGAACGCCGTTCCGGTGGTCGACGGTCTCGACATTACCGTGGACAAGGGCGAAGTTCTGGCCATCGTTGGCGAATCGGGTTCCGGCAAGTCCGTGACCATGATGGCGCTGATGGGCCTGATCGAGCACCCGGGGATCGTCACCGCCGACGCCCTGAATTTCGACGGCAAGAACATGCTCAAGCTGAGCAACCGTCAGCGTCGGCAGATTGTCGGCAAAGACTTGGCCATGGTCTTCCAGGACCCGATGACCGCGCTGAACCCGAGCTACACCGTCGGTTTCCAAATCGAAGAAGTGCTGCGCCTGCACCTGAAAATGTCCGGCAGGCAAGCCCGCGCACGCGCCATCGAACTGCTGGAAAAAGTTGAAATCCCGGGCGCCGCCAGCCGTATGGATGCTTACCCGCATCAACTGTCCGGTGGTATGAGCCAGCGTGTTGCGATCGCCATGGCGATTGCCGGCGAACCGAAACTGCTGATCGCCGACGAACCGACCACGGCACTGGACGTAACGATTCAGGCGCAAATCATGGATCTGCTGTTGGCCCTGCAGAAAGAGCAGAACATGGGCCTGGTGCTGATTACTCACGACCTCGCGGTCGTGGCCGAAACCGCTCAGCGCGTGTGCGTGATGTACGCCGGCCAAGCGGTCGAAGTGGGTCAGGTGCCTCAGCTGTTCGACATTCCGGCGCACCCGTACAGCGAAGCGCTGCTCAAGGCGATTCCGGAACACAGCCTGGGCGCCACGCGCCTGGCCACGCTGCCGGGCATCGTTCCCGGTCGTTATGACCGTCCGCAGGGTTGCCTGCTGTCGCCGCGTTGCCCGTATGTGCAGAATTCCTGCCGTCAGCAACGTCCAACCCTTGACCCGAAAAGCAACAGCCTCGCCCGCTGCTTCTACCCGCTGAATCAGGAGGTGGCGTAATGGCCGTCGTACTTACCGCCCGCGACCTGACCCGTCACTACGAAGTGTCCCGTGGCCTGTTCAAGGGCCATGCGACCGTGCGCGCCCTGAACGGTGTGTCGTTCGAACTGGAAGCCGGCAAGACCCTCGCTGTCGTCGGCGAATCGGGCTGCGGCAAATCCACCCTGGCCCGCGCCCTGACGCTGATCGAAGAGCCATCCTCCGGCTCCTTGAAAATCGCCGGGCAGGAAGTCACCGGTGCGAACAAAGCTGAACGCAAGCAACTGCGCAAAGACGTGCAGATGGTGTTTCAGAGCCCTTACGCGTCGTTGAACCCACGGCAAAAAGTCGGTGACCAGCTCGGCGAACCGCTGCTGATCAACACCAACCTGAGTGCATCCGAACGTCGCGAGAAAGTGCAGGCGATGATGAAGCAGGTGGGCTTGCGTCCTGAGCACTACCAGCGTTATCCGCACATGTTTTCCGGCGGTCAGCGCCAGCGGATCGCCCTGGCCCGCGCGATGATGTTGCAGCCTAAAGTGCTGGTCGCGGATGAACCGACCTCGGCGCTGGACGTGTCCATCCAGGCTCAGGTGCTGAACCTGTTCATGGACTTGCAGCAAGAGTTCAACACCGCTTACGTGTTCATCTCCCATAACCTGGCGGTGGTGCAACACGTCGCCGATGACGTGATGGTGATGTACCTCGGTCGCCCGGTGGAAATGGGCCCGAAGAACGACATCTACGAGCGTCCTCTGCACCCGTACACCCAGGCGCTGCTGTCGGCCACCCCGACCATTCACCCGGACCCGAACAAGCCGAAAATCAAGATCGTCGGCGAATTGCCCAACCCGCTGAACCCGCCGTCCGGCTGCGCGTTCCACAAGCGCTGCCCGTACGCGACCGAGCGCTGCAGCACTGAAGAGCCGGCCCTGCGCCTGCTCGACAGACGGCAGGTGGCTTGCCACTACGCCGAGCAGTTCCTCGACGGCGCGGCATAAAAATGTGGGAGCGGCGGTGCACCGCCGCTCCCACAGGGATATACGACCTGTTCACTAACCCCTTCTTCTTCGGCTGCGCATCAGTCCGACAGGAGGGGTTTTCTTTTGGCTGTCATTTAAGCCCCTTCATCCTCGTCGGTGTCCGGATCGTCAGTGGTCGAGTCGTCATCGTCTGCGCTGCCACCCTGCCCCTGATCGCCCGGTTCGGATTCGGACTTGGCGAGCATCAACTCACCATGCCCGACCTGCCCGCTCGAAGCCTGGGTATCGTGATCCTCGCATTCGGCCCAGACCGCAGAACTGCCGAGGGCCAGCATTACCAATACTTTCAACATCAATACAACGCGTAGCAACCTGTTCATAGCCGATTCCATCCATTTGTAGGTGAAACAGCGGTGCCTCTCTGGCGCTGAATAAAATCTAGTTCCGATTGACTCGGTTCTCCAGATAGGACGCTAACGAATGGACGGAATGCCCTTGGCGGGGAGATTGGTTGTGAATAATGCCTATAACCAGATCAGCTAAGTGAAGCAGGCTCGCCGCGCGCGGAGGGAAGAACCCTTCGAGGCTCCGATAAACGAGTCGCCTGATAAATCAGCGGTATGGCCAGCAGCGCCAGAGCCGCGCAGGCGACCCATACGCTATGCCCACCGAAATGACCATAGAGCTGGCTTCCAAGCGTCGGCGAAAGCAGCACGCTCGTACTCCAGCACATGGCAAAAAGACCAAAGTACTGCCCGCTCTTTCCCGCCTGTGCACGCTGCATGACCAGAACATTGAGGGTCGGCATGAAAAGAATTTCGCCAAGCGTCCAAACCACCGTCGACAGGCAGACAAACAACATTCCGGTACCCAGAGGCAGCATTCCAAGTCCGCAAGCCAACAAAAGACTGCCGGCCAGCAGTTGCCGTCGAGCCCCCCATTGCTCCCCCCAGTGAGAAAACGGAATTTGCAGCGTCACCACGAGCATCGCATTGAGTGCGAATTGCCACCCGATGAACTCAGTACCCAACCGATAGTAATCAAGTAAATAGTTGCCCAGCATGCTGTAGACCGGTTCAAAGGCAAGGCCCAGCAGCACAGAAGCCGCCAACAACCAAAGGAAAGGCTTGTCCCGATACGGTGCGCATAAACCCGAAGCTGTATCCGTGTTCTCCTCCATCAAAAAAGCTTCGCGATGAAATGTCGACCGTACAAACCAGACTAAGGCCAGCACCGTCATCGCCGCACTGACAAAAAACACCCAGCGAAAATCAGTCTGCGCCAGGACACCACCCGCCACCCCGGCTACCGCCATCCCCAGGTTGCTCGCGACACGGCTCAACGACTGCGCGCGAGCGCGTTGCTTAACGTCGCAATGCTCCATAAGCAAACGTTGATGAAGCGTACGAATCGCACCGTCGAGTGCACCACTGAGCAACAACAACCCGCCAAGCAAAGTCACATCAGTGACCAGCCCCAACAAGACCAGTATCCATGCAGAAACAAAAAACAACGCGGCAGTGAGCCGCACCGTGGAGAAATGATCACTCAGCAGTCCGCCGACCATTGACCCTATCAGCAAGCCGGCCCCGTATCCGGATAACAACCAGCCAACCGTCTCAATCGAAAACCCTAGTTCCTGACGCAGGTACAGCGCCATGAACAGTTTGACCATGGCACTCAAGCGACTGATAAAGATCAACGTGGCAAGGACCCAGGCCATTGAACAGAAGTAACCAGCCAGCCGAGTCATGTGGGTGAACCGACTAAGCATGCCATTGGTCCAGATTAAGACTCACATGGCTGTGAATGCCTTTTGAAACGAAAGAAATGTCCGAACGAATCTTATGATTTTCATCGTAAAAATACTGCGCCTGGAGCCGACCCTCAGCATCCAGACCAATCAGGGGGTTGTTGATCAGAAATTGTCGAGTTGAAGCACAAAGCGTTGGCACTCGAATCAATATCCGCCATTGGCCAAACGCGTTATCCGGAACAAAGGCCTGGGCCCCAAAGCGTTTTTTGTACTGGAATGTTCCCTTACTCAAAAATGGCTCACAGCCCTGAAAGTCGACAGAATCAATGAAGGGTTGATTGGATGCCCATTCCAGAATCGCGTGATAAACAAAGTTCTGCGCTCCATTTTCCCGGCAAACCGCAGCCCCCCCCCTTTACCCCGATCAACCGCGCATTCAAGGTACGCACCGATTTATCAATCTGGGAAACACTGCCCGCTACCCACTCATCATTCAAATGAATCCGAAACAATACTCCTCGTTTGAACAAATCCAGATAAGCCGCATCCTCCGGCACACTCCGAGCAAATGAACCGTAGCGAGTACTCATTGTCGGGACATGCATGGAGCGGTAGAAGGCGAAAAAATCTTCATCTTCAAGCGATACGTCGAAATCAAACCCTTGCCTGACAGCGTGAATACGACGTTTGCTTTCTCGATGAGAGATCTGACTCAGAACATGCTCCCAACCAGCAGAAACGTCGACTTTCTGGTGAATCCGGCTTACGCCCACAATATCGCCCTGATGCTGGCATTGATGAACAACCTCTTCGGGAGCCATCAACACGCACATAGTGGTTCGGTTCTTCTTTATGAATATCTCAAGTTGATTCCACTCCAGAGTCCCTTCCCGCTCTACAGAGGAAAACTCGAAAAAACATTGATCCACGAAAGGAGCGATGTAGAGCAGCCCTTCTGCCACTCCGACATAAACAAGACTTGCAGGTCTTCCCGCTCTGGAATGTCCCCTGTAAACACGGAAGTGGCAGAGCGCTTCGCCAGGCATGGAAGGTCTCGCACTCATGACTTAGAGCACCTGCAAAGGATCTCCATCATCTCTTCAGCGCTGCTGATTAATGACAATCCCTCGGCTGGAATGGCTTCGTAGTCCCCCCGACAGTAGGAGCCCGAAGCATGAATGGTGCAACCGTCCATGCCCTCTAGTAACTGTCGATCAATCGCATTCATGCAACCTGTCATTGCCATAACCAATGACCACTCTTTCAGGTCCCGTGGATCGACTGGCAATCTGACTGGCGTATCTGCGAGCAACTGAACGCATTCGCTGTAGCGCTGCATGCACTCATAAAGCGAAACAACAATTCCTGAGCCGCCATTGGCCCTGACGTGCCCAGTCATTTCTTCTGCCGTAGGCGGCAAGTGAGTATAAAAAGTGGGCTCTAGAACCTCATCGGGACTCCAGGTCGCAGCAGGAAAATGCGCAGACACTGCCTGCACCCACAACCCGTTTGGAGCTTGGGTATAGCTGGGTGTAGAAGCACCCTCGAAGTTTCCGTCAAGTAAGTGCAGCACCATATCGCTGGTAGCTAGATGTTGAACCAGTAAAAACGAAGGTAAGGAAATTGGGGTCCTTTGACGTTTCAATACCTCCACACCTGAGCAATATCCCAAAAGACCGTATGCACTAGACACCGCATGCACATGTACGGTCCTGCGATCGGTGTCCCAGGCGTCGCCATACTCAAAGTCAAAAAACGCCCGGACCTGGTCAGAAAACCGGTAATTCTCAAGCCGCAGGGAATGCCACAACTTCGAATCACCTAATGGACGGCGATTGAAAAGAGCCTTGAATTGCTGTCCGACAACCTTCACCGCTTCCGGCGACTCGGTATCAAGCACAAATACAGGGTTGAGTGCACGCAACCGAGGGTCGTCATAAAGTTCGGATCTACGCAGTTTCCCGGTCGTCTGGGCAGGCGTCAGCGTGACAATCCGCAATTGCTCGGGATGTGCCAACTGGGTCTTCAATGCACGCAGAACTGCATCACGCAGTGCAATCGCCTTGTTACCGGAGGATGGCGAAAACAACAGGATGCTTTCACCGGTTTCCTGAATATGCCGGATGGCACGTGCAACGATTAGTGTCGAGGCAAAGGTCTTTGTTGTTTGAGTATTTGCGTTCTGCCTCAGGTCGAACAAACGTAACGGCACACCCCGGTAGCGGCCCATTTCAAAAAACTGCGCTGTGGCGACCGACAGGAAGGCCTGCATACGAGGATCCAGCTCAGGTAACCTCATTGAGGGTTCGAAAGCATCGTCGCTGCCGCTGACTTCGAAGCCGGGAGCACTGGCGACGATCAGATCGTAGTAGCGCTCGATAACCGAAATGGGATCCTGAGGTCTCCGGGTTGCCAGTGCATCTGTACCGCTTTTCATCACATCCATTTGTCCAGCGCTCCTGTTCGTGGATATTCGCTACTTGCGAATGTCTTTCGAACGCTAGACGTCAAGGACTCCCTTGTCTCTGGTCAAAACCTTGATAACTGAAAAGCAGACCCAAGCTACAGAACTCAGAAAAAACGCTTACAGAAACATCCCACATGCTTCGCCTCGGGCCGGACCAGAGATAAAAATAGGCCCTCCGTGAGTTTCGGGTGACATCTCTTCGCTTAGTGATGTTTACGCACCGCAAGGAATTTCACGCCCAGCCAACATCCCTCATCAGCGCCAGATTAATCTGGGGATCGAGCTCATCTTGTGTGCTGCGTTAAGGTAATGCCGAATAACTCAGACAAAGGCCACTGCCATGGATCTGTCTCAAAAACTGCTGCATCTGGAACAACGCTTACTGTCACGGGCAACCCGGCGCGACGCAGAAGAAATCTCCTGCCTGATCGCCGACGACTTTGTCGAGTTCGGCGCCAGCGGTGGCATCTGGAACAAGGCCGAGCTGGTCGAACAGTTGCCTCTTCAGTCGTTCTCTCTGCGCACCATCAGTGAGTTCGCAGCCAAACAGCTCTCAGAAAATACGGCCCTGGTGACTTATCAATGTCACACCGTCGCCATCGGCCAGCGCTCCCCCGCCAACAGCTTGCGCAGTTCGATCTGGCGCAAGCAGGGCGAGCAATGGCAGATGGTGTTCCACCAGGGCACATTACTCCCACTGCAGTGACTGAACACAGAACCTGTGGGAGCGAGCCTGCTCGCGTGAAGGCGCCCTCAGCTTCAACACCTATGTTGATCGGTCTATCGATTTCGCGAACAGGCTCGCTCCCACAAGGTTTCACCTAACCGGGCGAAATCGGGGCATTAAAAAACCCCGCAGCTTTCGCAACGGGGCTTTTGGTTTTACAGCTCAGCGCTTAATGATGCTCACGCGTCGCACGGAATTTCACATCCGGCCAGCGCTCTTCCATCAGTGCCAGGTTCACCCGCGTCGGGGCTAGGTAGGTCAGGTGACCACCGCCGTCGATGGCGAGGTTTTCCACAGCCTTGATCTGGAATTCTTCGAGCTTTTTCTTATCATCGCAATCGATCCAGCGCGCGGAATAAACGGTAATCGGCTCGTAGGAGCACTCGACCTTGTATTCCTCTTTCAAACGGCTGGCGACCACATCGAACTGCAGCACACCGACGGCGCCGAGAATGATGTCGTTGCTGCGCGTCGGGAAGAACACTTGTGTCGCGCCTTCTTCCGCCAGTTGCTGCAGACCCTGACGCAGTTGCTTGGACTTGAGCGGATCACGCAGGCGTACGCGACGGAACAGTTCCGGGGCGAAGTGCGGGATGCCGGTGAAACCCAGGACTTCGCCTTCGGTGAAGGTGTCGCCGATCTGGATGGTGCCGTGGTTGTGCAGGCCGATGATATCGCCGGCAAACGCTTCTTCCAGTTGCTCACGCTCGGAGGAGAAGAAGGTCAGCGCATCGCCGATCCGCACGTCTTTGCCGGTGCGCACGTGGCGCATCTTCATGCCTTTTTCGTACTTGCCGGAGCAGATACGCATGAAGGCGATGCGGTCGCGGTGTTTCGGGTCCATGTTCGCCTGGATCTTGAACACGAAGCCGGCGAATTTCTCTTCAACTGGCTCCACGGTGCGCTCGTTGGCGACACGGGCCAGCGGTTTCGGCGCCCAGTTGACCACGGCGTCGAGCACGTGATCGACACCGAAGTTGCCCAGTGCAGTACCGAAGAACACCGGGGTCAGTTGGCCGTCGAGGAATTCCTGTTGATTGAATTCGTGACAGGCGCCCTGTACCAGCTCCAGCTGATCGACGAAGCGATCGTACTCGTCGCCCAAGTGCGCGCGGGCTTCATCGGAGTCGAGTTTCTCGATGATTTTCACATCGGTGCGCTCGTGGCCGTGGCCAGCGGTGTAGACGATGATGTAGTCGTCGGCGAGGTGATAAACGCCCTTGAAGTCGCGGTAGCAACCGATCGGCCAGGTGATCGGTGCCGCCTTGATCTTCAGGACCGCTTCGATTTCGTCGAGCAGTTCGATCGGGTCGCGGATGTCACGGTCGAGTTTGTTGATGAAGCTGACGATCGGCGTGTCACGCAGACGGCAGACGTCCATCAGCGCGATGGTCCGTGGCTCTACACCCTTACCGCCGTCGAGAACCATCAATGCCGAGTCAACCGCTGTCAGGGTGCGGTAGGTGTCTTCGGAGAAGTCTTCGTGGCCCGGGGTGTCGAGCAGGTTGATCATGTGGTCGCGATACGGGAACTGCATGACCGACGTGGTAATGGAAATACCCCGTTGTTTTTCCATTTCCATCCAGTCGGAGGTGGCATGGCGGTCAGACTTGCGAGATTTCACCGTGCCAGCAATCGCAATCGCCTTGCCCATCAGCAAGAGCTTCTCGGTGATGGTGGTTTTACCGGCATCGGGGTGGGAAATAATGGCGAAAGTGCGGCGTTTCGCGACTTCGGCGGCCTGTTTGGTCATGGGAAATCGCCTGGCAGGTGATTCAAAAAAGGGCGGCGAGTATAGCGCAAACCGACATCTACGGACCACCGTTCGCCCTGTCGCCAACGGCGATCGACGGGCCAGAAGAAACATCAAGGGTGGCTAAATGCTGCTAATTATGGAACCTTTTAAAAGGTGCAGACGTCCACTCCCCTGTTACGGCACTCGTACCAGGGGCTGAAAAATCAGCAAGTTGGCCTGACGAGGCTGCGCTTATGGCTCGATCTCATGCGGTTTCATCAGCATGAAGAGCTGCTTCTCGCGAACGTTGTTTTTCCCGGCAGCCAGGAATGGCATGCCACTCGGGACTGCGTTCGCCGACAAAGAAAAAGGAGTCTGCCTGTGGCTATTCGCTATGGCAAAGGGCTGATAGGAGGTGCGGTTGTCGTCGCCCTTCTGGCCCTGCTGGTCCACTGGATTGGCATCAACACGATCGAACATTACCGCGACGATTTGTTGTTTTACCTGCAAGCTCATCTGATTCTCGTCCTCGCTTCCATGCTGGCCGCCCTCGTTGTGGGCATACCCGCCGGTATCTTTCTCAGCCGCCCGACCATGGTGGGCCGCGCTGAACGCTTCATGCAGATCTTCAACATCGGCAACACAGTGCCGCCTCTTGCCGTACTGGCCATCGCCCTGGGTATTCTCGGCATCGGCAGCGGCCCCGCGATTTTCGCCCTGTTCCTCGCTTCGCTGTTGCCGATCGTGCGCAACACCTATGAAGGCCTGAAAAACGTTCAGGGTTCGCTCAAGGAAGCGGCCGTCGGCATCGGCATGACACCGACTCAGGTGCTGTGGCGAGTCGAACTGCCGAACGCCGTGCCGATCATCATCGGTGGCGTGCGCGTGGCGCTGGCAATCAATGTCGGTACGGCACCGCTGGCGTTCCTGATTGGCGCCAACAGTCTGGGCAGCCTGATTTTCCCTGGCATCGCCTTGAACAATCAGCCGCAACTGCTGCTCGGCGCGGCCTGCACCGCCCTGCTGGCCTTGCTGCTCGACGGCCTGGTGACACTCGCCAGCCGCCTCTGGCTCGAACGCGGCCTGCGCCCGTCTTAAGCCTCGGCAAAGGAATACTTATGAAGAAATTAAGCTTTTTAATAGGCTGCGTTCTGCTGTTCGCAGGAATCGCCCAAGCCGCTGAAAAACCGGTGATCCGCATCGGCGCCCGGGTGTTCACCGAACAAACCCTGCTGGCGGAAATCACGTCCCAGTACCTGAACGCCAAGGGTTACGACACTCAGGTGACTGGCGGTCTGGGCAGCAACCTCGCTCGCAGCGCCCACGAAAGTGGTCAGCTCGACCTGATGTGGGAATACACCGGCGTGTCGCTGGTGGCTTACAACCACATCACTGACAAGCTCGACAGCGCTCAGTCCTACGCCAAGGTGAAAGAACTCGACGCGAAAAAAGGCCTGATCTGGCTCACCCCGTCGAAATTCAGCAACACCTACGCCCTGGCCCTGCCAGAAAACACCGCGAAGGCGTATCCGCAGATCAACACCATCAGCGAGCTGAACACGGTGATGCAGGCTGAGGCGAAGACCAATCACCTCGTTGCTCTGGACACCGAGTTCGCCAACCGCTCCGACGGTCTGGACGGCATGGTGGACCTCTACGGCATGAACCTCACCCGCAAAAACATCCGCCAGATGGATGCCGGGCTGGTCTACACCGCCCTGCGCAATGGTCAGGTGTTTGCCGGTCTGGTCTACACCACCGACGGTCGACTGAACGCCTTCAAGCTCAAGTTGCTCGAAGACGACAAACACTACTTCCCGGACTACACCGCTGCGCCGGTGGTGCGTCAGGTTTACCTCGATGTCCATCCGAAACTCGCGGAAGAGCTCAAGCCGCTGGCCGAACTGTTCGACGACGTCACCATGCGCCAGCTCAACGCGCGGGTCGATGTCGATCACGAAAGCCCTTCATCCGTTGCCGCCGATTTCCTGCGCCAGCACCCCATCAAATAAGGAGGAAAAGACATGGAATTTCTGAACGCCTTTTCCCATCTCGACTGGCCGCTGGTCCTGCAACTGACCGGGCAGCACATCACCCTCGTCGGCATCGCCGTGACCCTGGCGATTCTGGTCGGCGTGCCGCTGGGCATCCTGATGACACGCTTCCCGACACTCGCCGGTCCCTTGCAGGCCAGCGCCACGGTGCTGTTGACCGTGCCGTCGATTGCGCTGTTCGGCCTGCTGCTGCCGTTCTACTCCAAGTTCGGCCAGGGCCTGGGCCCGATGCCGGCGATTACCGCGGTGTTTCTGTATTCGCTGCTGCCGATCATGCGTAACACCTACCTCGCCCTGACCGGCGTCGACCCCGGCATTCGCGAAGCCGCCCGCGGCATCGGCATGACCTTCGGCCAGCGCTTGCACATGGTTGAGCTGCCGATCGCGGTGCCAGTGATCCTCGCCGGTGTGCGCACCGCCGTAGTCATGAACATTGGTGTCATGACCATCGCCGCCACCATCGGCGCCGGTGGCCTCGGTGTACTCATTCTCGCTTCCATCAGCCGCAGCGACATGTCGATGCTGATCGTCGGCGCCGTGCTGGTCAGTCTCCTGGCCATCTTCGCCGACCTGCTTCTGCAATGGCTGCAACGCACGCTGACTCCAAAAGGACTCCTGAAATGATCGAACTTCAAAACCTCAGCAAGACCTTCCAAAGCAACGGCAAAGATGTGAAAGCCGTGGACTCGGTAAGCCTGACCGTCAATGAAGGCGAGATCTGTGTGTTCCTCGGGCCATCGGGTTGCGGCAAAAGCACCACGCTGAAAATGATCAATCGCCTGATCAAGCCGACCTCCGGCAAGATCCTGATCAACGGCGAAGACACCACCGACCTTGACGCCGTGACCCTGCGCCGCAACATCGGTTATGTGATCCAGCAGATCGGTCTGTTCCCGAACATGACCATCGAGGAAAACATCACCATCGTTCCGCGCCTGCTCGGCTGGGACAAACAGAAATGCCACGACCGCGCCCGCGAGTTGATGAGCATGATCAAGCTGGAGCCCAAGCAGTACCTGAATCGCTACCCGCGTGAATTGTCCGGTGGCCAACAGCAGCGGATCGGCGTGATTCGTGCGCTGGCGGCCGATGCGCCGCTGCTGTTGATGGACGAACCGTTTGGCGCGGTCGACCCGATCAACCGCGAGATGATCCAGAACGAGTTCTTCGAGATGCAGCGGGCGCTGAACAAGACCGTGATCATGGTCAGTCATGACATCGACGAAGCGATCAAGCTCGGCGACAAGATTGCGATTTTCCGCGCGGGCAAGTTGTTGCAGATCGATCACCCGGACACCTTGCTTGCGCACCCGGCGGACGACTTTGTCAGCAACTTCGTCGGCCAGGACAGCACCCTCAAGCGTCTGTTGCTGGTGAAAGCCGAAGACGCGGCGGACAACGCGCCGTCGGTGAGCCCGGAAACGCCCGTGGCTGAAGCCCTGGAGTTGATGGACGAACTGGACCGTCGTTATGTGGTGGTCACTGATGGTGAGAACAAGGCGTTGGGTTATGTACGACGTCGCGACCTGCACCGTCAGACCGGCACCTGCGCGCAATACCTGCGCGAGTTCAACGCCACCGCAGTCTACGACGAGCATTTGCGCATTCTGTTGTCGCGCATGTACGAATTCAACCGCTCGTGGTTGCCGGTGATGGATGCCGAGCGGGTGTTCCTGGGTGAAGTGACACAGGAATCGATTGCCGAGTATTTAAGCTCCGGCAAGTCCCGTGGCGGCAAGACCAGTATTGTTTCGCCCGCTGAAGTGGCTGAACAGGCCGCCACCGCCTGACGCCCTCACGACAGTCGGCGCGCGGGTTATCAAACCCGCGCCCGGCTGCACTTTTATTAAGTCCAATCCCTCATCGCAATACCGGCACGAAGGTCAGCGTGGATTGCAATCCATGTTAACGGCCTCTTCATGCGATACATAAGGGCGGGCGGGTTCCAGATTCCAGGTGGGTTTGTCCTGAGCGATCTTCGGATTGGCCACATGGCAGGAGAACTGCCGCCGCATGCTGCCGCCGTCATGCCCCCAGTTCCAGTTCTTGTTATTGGCCGCAAGGTTGAACAATTCCGCATAGGCTACGTTGGTTTTGTCCGGCCCAATGGTTCTACCGCAAGCCGTCGGCGTTTCCATCAGGGAGGGAATAGTTTTTTTCATGTCAGGTTCGAAGTATTTTTCATTCCATTCGGCTTTCTCGATGTACTTCTCACATGAGCCTTTGTCTGCGTCTCCAGGTGGAACTCCCTGATCGCTTGTGTTGTAGGTAAACGTTGCGTCCTGCGCAGTGGTTTTAGGAAGCTTGACGGCAATAACCGGTATCCAATCGCCTTTGCCGGTTTTCGCCAGCGTAGCGTCGTACCAATCCTTCTGATCGCTTTGAGCGAGTTTCAGACCGGAAGGCGCGGTGTAAATAAAGCCCAATACTGGAAACTTCGGCTGCAGATCCTGCTCCCAAGTCCCTAGGCGCAATTCGGTCTGTGTCTGCATCGACTCGTCTTTTATTAGCTCTCGTGCCTTTATAAACTGATAAAAAGCGTCGCCCTTATTGAAGCTGCCACGGTCATCCATTACAAAACCACATTGCTTTTGATGATTGCTTTTTACGCGACGATAATCCTTAAACCAATCGGCAGCTGTGGTAATCCCGACGTCCTGGCAAGTATTTTCTTTTTCCGCTGTATTTGAATTGTCGGCGCATCCCTGGTCCGTCCTGTAATCAGTCCAGGCATCAATGGGAAAGGCGCATTTCACATCAAGCTTTACTTCGTCCCGGGATAAAAAGTCATTCGGCTTTAAAACAAAACCATTACTCTTCAGCAACCCGAGATCCTGATACTCGGCATCCTTCCTTAGATAAGAAACTGAAACACCGCCACTTTTGACTGACGGCGGGCTTGGATTCCAGACATGGAACCCCTTCCCGCTGTCGGTCCCCCTGAGCATCAAGCCGGAGCAATTTGAGGCAAGCCTACCGTTCCCGCAATCCCTCGGGGTGAAGTTGTAGTAATAAGTCATCAGCGTTGCCACGTCATTACCGGCGCTTGCCTGTAACCAAGGCGAACTTGATGCACACAACAAACACACGATAGCCTTCAGCAGCGTCCTAGCCGAACGAGTAGACATGAACTATTCCTCATTGATATTTCAGTCGACAAGCAACGGCTCACTCGCAGACAAACTTACGCCCACAAACAAATACCTGTTCGCCAGAGATAATTTCTCAGAAAACCTGATTTAACTCTTGAAAGCCACTTACCATTCAAGAGCAACTTTCAAACTAAGTATTTATCAATATCCGTCACCTGACCACTGTCACAAATGACAGGTTCAAACCGCAAACCAAGATCTTATTGAAATAAAAGTGGAAACACTTATAGCCAAACTAAACGTTCATTTTTGGCGGAGGGAGATTGGAAAGGTTCTGTCATCGCTCGTGGAGCGAATCCACCTCAAAAAATCCGCGTCTCGGGAACATCGCACTGTCATGCAGGTCGGTTACACAGGTGACTGAGGCGCACCGCACGACGGATGCGTGCAAAAACGCGACATTTTTTGTTGATCTCAAGCCCCTCACGCCCTAAAGTTCGCGCCGAACGTCCATGCTGGAAACGATCCATCCGGCTCAAGTACTGACGACGAGACAGCAAGGCCAAGGGAAAGCACCGCTTCCCATGGCCTTTTTGCTTTCGGCGACATGCCTTGGGAAGTAGGCGAACCAAAGTGGGGATACGGAGGACGTTCAGGAGGGTGTGTCATCAATGAAATCACGAGTGCGCCGGAGCCTGCTTTTGCGCAGGGCAAGGCGCGAGGCCCGCGGTTTGGTTGTTCCAAATAAGGGACGAGCAACGCAGCCCTGCGCAAAAGCAGGCCCGGCCCTTCGGGTTGTGCCTGAGCGCGCGCCATGCTGCGTTGCAGGCCTTGCGAAGGGAATGACCATGAGCGGCGGCCTGCGCCTTGCCTGGCACGCGCTCAGGCGCAACGCACTCGCGATTTCATTGATGACACACCCTCGCACCCATTGATTAATCTAGTTTGCCAGTAGGAGTTCCCAGCATGTCGATCAACGTCGAAGACTATTTCGCGCGCGATACCTTCAACAAAATGAAGGCCTTCGCCGACAAACAAGAAACCCCGTTCGTGGTGATCGACACCGCGATGATCAGCCAGGCCTATGACGACCTGCGCGCCGGTTTCGAATTCGCCAAGGTCTACTACGCGGTCAAGGCCAACCCGGCCGTCGAAATCATCGACCTGCTCAAAGAGAAAGGCTCGAACTTCGACATCGCTTCGATCTACGAGCTCGACAAAGTGATGAACCAGGGCGTCGGCCCGGATCGCATCAGCTACGGCAACACCATCAAGAAATCCAAAGACATTCGCTACTTCTACGAGAAGGGCGTGCGTCTGTATGCCACCGACTCCGAAGCCGACCTGCGCAACATCGCCAAGGCAGCACCGGGTTCGAAAGTCTACGTGCGCATCCTCACCGAAGGCTCGACCACCGCTGACTGGCCTTTGTCGCGTAAATTCGGCTGCCAGACCGACATGGCCATGGACCTGCTGATCCTCGCTCGCGACCTGGGCCTGGTGCCGTACGGCATCTCGTTCCACGTCGGCTCGCAACAGCGCGACATCAGCGTCTGGGACGCGGCGATCGCCAAGGTCAAAGTGATCTTCGAACGCCTGAAAGAAGAAGACGGCATTCACCTGAAGCTGATCAACATGGGCGGCGGCTTCCCGGCCAACTACATCACCCGCACCAACAGCCTGGAAACCTACGCTGAAGAAATCATCCGTTTCCTCAAGGAAGACTTCGGTGACGAACTGCCGGAAATCATCCTGGAACCGGGTCGTTCGCTAATCGCCAACGCCGGCATCCTCGTCAGTGAAGTGGTGCTGGTCGCCCGTAAATCCCGTACCGCTGTAGAGCGATGGGTGTACACGGATGTAGGCAAGTTCTCCGGCCTGATCGAAACCATGGACGAAGCCATCAAGTTCCCGATCTGGACCGAGAAGAAAGGCGAGATGGAAGAAGTGGTCATCGCCGGCCCGACCTGCGACAGCGCCGACATCATGTACGAAAACTACAAGTACGGTTTGCCGCTGAACCTGGCGATTGGTGATCGTTTGTACTGGTTGTCGACCGGTGCTTACACCACCAGCTATAGCGCGGTTGAGTTCAATGGCTTCCCGCCGCTGAAGTCGTTTTACGTGTAAGCGATATCACAAGATAGAAGGTCCATGAAAACATGGACCTTTTTTATTTCCGCAGCCATGACTCAACGTGGTCCATCATCGCCATACATTCATTAGCGCCCTCAATAGTCGCGCCCAATTTGAAATTCAACTCCCCTAGTCTGGACACACTCTTTGCCCGCAACAGCTCGTTGATCGCGCCCTCTATACGTTGATACATTTCCTCGATGAACAGCCCCATCTGCGAGTTAACAGAAGCGAACCCATCAAATAACACTGCAATATCGGCCTTATATTCTGCTGCCCTGACCACAGCGTCCCTGGAAGAATAAGCGAAGCCCCAGACAGGTGCAGTGTTATTCTCGCGAAACAACTCTTCCGCAACAGTCGGTTGTGGATGGCAATTACAGGATCGATGGTCCATCGCCCGCGTGAATACTGATTTCAGTCCAAACGACTCAACATACAGCTCCGTAATCGTATATTTCAGTTGTCGTATCGCAGCTTTTAGCTCATCAAATCGAAGAAACAACTCGTGAACCAAGTCTCGTACATCCTTTGGCGGAAATAACTTCCAGGTCGGGGACCTGGACAAACTGTACAACCTGAAATCCACTTGACCAACGGGTTCGTTCCTGGAAGTTTGCTTGGTAATTTCTAAAGATTCGCGGGCAAACGTTACGAGATCTTCAATATAAGTTCTGCATAAACGCTTGGCTTCTTCAGTGCGCCCCCAAAGCTCTTGTAGATATCGCGTATTAAACGGTGCATTGTTCAAGCGCGAATCCTTGGCCAGAACCGCCAGTTGATGGCCGCTGTTTCTACGGCGCTCAAATGCAACCGGTATACTGTTGAATGTCGGCTGCAGGGAACCAAGGAAATTGGTGTAACGATCTAATACACGCCGCTGCGCCGCGGTAAATTCATTGGCAAGTCTATTCATCTTTCATTTTAGAAGGGGTGGGCGTACGGCCCACCCCCTCGACTCCTTATGACTGCTGAATAGTCTTCATGTATTTAACAACGTCTGAGATCCGGGCAATTGCGATATCCGCTCGCAACTCGACGGGCAGCGACTTATCTTGCTTGAATTCGCGAGAGAACTTTTCAACGTCGGCAACCAGATTCGAGAATTCATTCACGTATTCCCAGCGCCCATCGTCCAGCTTGTCCAGCGTCTGTACCAATTCAATCTTCCCATCAATCTGGGCGATATCTTTAGTGTGTTTTTGCGACTGCACTCTCAGATCGCCCGCTTTATCCTTGAGCCTGTTGTACGCCGCCAGCATGTTGAGATACGAAATGGCCTCGCCAATACCAGAGATCAATTTTTTAATCGTATCAACGGCCAACAATGCGACTTGAATCTGTGGCGGCGCCATACCCAGTGCTTTTAGATTTTCCAGTGATAGCTGCGCCTCTTTACCAATTTTGTCGACTCCTGCTTTCCCGATCAAGTCAATCGCCTCGGACACGGACTTCATCTGCTCTGTCAGCTCCGCCAATTTTTCTTCGGATTTGGTTTTTAGCGCTTCAGCGAATGCCCGATCCTGCTGCAGCGAAACAACCCATTTTTCCGAGGCAGTTCTGTCATAGGGAGAGCTGATACTTGCATGAAAACTTTTTAAATCTTCAGTTTGTGCGGACATTGCATTGAATACAATTTTGAGTTCCGCCTCCATATCCTCACGAACCTCGTCCACATCGTCCGGATACTCAAGCTCTGCCTGATAGGCTTTCAGTTTTTTCTCCGCACGTTCCAATTTGATACTGTTTGTCTGCGCCTGACTGCGCAGATCAGACGTTGTCTTATTGATAGTCATCGCCAGACCATTCATTGTTCTGACAGTACCAGGCAAGTAATCGTATTGTTCGACGAGCATTTGTGCAGTGGTGTTCGTTCCTTGCACCGCGGCATCATGGCCACGCAAGTTCGCCATATTGAAAACTGAATTATCCGAATTATTAAATAGCGAAAACATCTGCACCCTACTCCTGAAAGTCAAACGATTATTCTCATATTCCTTATCTGCCTCTGCGAACACAGCCAGCAATTGATCAGAACTTACTTTTATCTGCTCCCAAGGATCAATGATACTGAGTATCTGATTTTTAAATCGCCGCAAAGAAGTTGCCTCCTCCAGCTTATCGACCTCTTGGACAGATGCATTGATATAAGTAGCCAACGCATTCCATACCAGCATAAGATTTTGAGTCGCGACTTCAGCCTCGATCGCAACGTAGCTCAGATTCTGAAGGTCATCCCGCACCTTGTTCAAGGAGTTCAGTGTCTGGCTTTTACTGGCCATTTTTTGATTAGCGGCTTGTTGCCCTTCCTTCAGTATATTTCGTTCACTGCGTATCTTTTCAGCCTTGACACCCTGATAGATGCCGAGAATCAACCCGCCAATATTGAGGGTCGCTGCCGACTTGATCGCTTCCTGTACCAGTTGGTCATATTGCTTATTTAGCTCATCAATCTCTTTCGAGCGTTGGTCAATTTCAGCTTGCAGGACCTGAATATCAGCCTGATACGTATTTTTGGAAACAAACTCTAATCGCAACTTTATTTCCGGCAACACTTCCGCGCGCATATCAGTGCCAAAGCTATCCAGTTCGGCTCTAACCCTTTCGGCCTTGTCATGACATAACTTGACCTTCGCCAGCATGTCATTGAGGTATGCCTTGATGTCTGGAACATCACCCTCAGGCAAGCCAAGATCGGGAAGATTCGGAATCTTGGCTTTAAGTTTCTGATACTCCTCCGGCGTGTTGATATTGTGCTCTTCCAGATATTTCGATGCTTTGAGATCCTCATAGACCTCTACAATTCCTTTGCCAATCCTGATAATGCTACCACCGAAAACTTTAAGGTCGGTGCCTGTCAGCATTATCTTCTCGCGCAATGGCGACCAGCGTTTAGCATGATCATATGTCATTGTGAATGTGCGTAGAAAATCCCTGGACTTAAGTCCCACACCCCCTTCATCACCTGCGCCATAATTTAAATACGCAATAACATCTTGCAGCCGAACAGGAAGAGACAACCCTAAAGTTTCATACTTCCTCAGACTGACAATCTGCTGTGCGGTCAGCTGCATTCCGGGCTCCCGGTTATATACCTCACCATCGCCAGTTGACGCTTCCACAAATACTTTGGGCGCTTTCGCCGCTGCTTGGACGATCTTATCGTCCACCTTGAATTCCATTAGAGACTCCTTGTCTTCTTCGGATGTATATAAAATTTATGTTTCCATCGATACTGACGAGTGTTTACTCCACTCAATTACAGATATCGCGCAAAAAGACTTTAATACAGCACCACAGTTATCCACCAGAGTTCAAATATATAAAATCATGACAAACCACAAGAGAAACATCGCCCTCACCCGACTTGACGTCATGACTTAAAGATGAACCCCACAAACTTACTGACCGAATCACTCACTTAAACAACAACGGCAAAATCCCGGCGGATACTTTATCGCCAGACCTTTATGTCATAGGAACCAAGATAATAAGCCTTGTTGTGCGGTGCTCTTTATTGCGCAACCCTGCGTATCAAGGCAACTTCGCTATTAAGAAGATAGAAGTAACGATAAACCGTTACAGGCCGGCCAGCTGGGAAAATCGCTGCCGGTAAGCATCAGCCATCTCACGAATTTGCGGATGATGTGCGTCTAGTAATGACTCACTGCTCACCCGCAAGAAATTCACATTCCCCCCGACCAGCGCCTTGCGCAACCAGCCAAGTGCTTCATAGACTCGCCCCTCATCGGCCAGCACCGCCGCGTAACTGAACTGCCCCCGAAAATCCCCACCTTCGGCAGATCGCTGATACCACTGCCGTGCCGCGAGTGGATCAGCGAGGCAAACCTTGCCATCTTCCAGATAACGCCCCAGCAGGTTCATCGACTTCGCATGGCCCAACGCGGCCGCCTGGCGATACAGGTTCAGCGCTTGCAACTGATCCTCGATCACCCCGCGCCCGGTGGCCAGCAGATTGGCGTAGTTGTACATCGCCCAATCCAGTCCGGCTTCGGCGGCCTGGCGATAATGCTCCGCAGCAACCGAAGCATCGGCAACGCAACCCCAGCCATGTTCATGACAACGACCGAGCATGTTGCGCGCCATCAAGTGCCCGCCCTGGGCGGCGATCTCGAACCAACGTAAGGCCAGCGGCTGATCCTTCTCGATACCCTGCCCATCCAGCAGAATCTGCCCGAGCAAGGCCTGCGCATCGAGTACACCTTCACGGGCGGCGATCAGAATCGCCTGTGCCGCGCGCGCCGGGCTTTCGTCGAGCATGGACTTGAGCCGATCACCGTCGAGGACTTCCTCGCGGCGCAGTTGATAACTCATACCTCGACCCAGCGACGCAACAGGTTGTGATAAGTACCGGTGAGGCGAATCAGCGAAGGGTGATCGGGCATGTCCTGGGTCAGCTGCTGGATCGCCCCGTCCATCTCGAACAGCAAGGCGCGCTGGCTGTCCTCCCGGACCAGGCTTTGGGTCCAGAAGAACGAGGCGTAGCGAGTGCCGCGCGTCACGGCGTTGACCTTGTGCAGGCTGGTGCCGGGGTACAGAACCATGTCGCCGGCAGGCAACTTCACCCGTTGGGTGCCGAAGGTGTCCTGGATTTCCAGCTCGCCGCCGTCGTAATCGTCCGGTTCGCTGAAGAACAGAGTGGCCGACAAATCGGTGCGCACCCGCTCGATGCTGCCTTTGGGCTGGCGCACGGCGTTGTCGATGTGAAAGTCGAAACTGCCGCCGGCCGTGTAACAGTTCAGTAACGGAGGAAAGACCTTGTGCGGCAACGCAGCTGACATGAACAGCGGATTTTTCCACAGCCGTTCCAACATCGCCGCGCCAACTTCCTTGGCCAGCGGATGACCTTCAGGCAGTTGCAGATTGTGCTTGGCTTTGGCCGACTGGTAGCCGGCAGTGATTTTGCCGTCGGCCCAATCTGCCTGCTCCAGGGCCTCGCGGATGCGCTGCACTTCTTCTTTCGCGAACACGCCGGGAATGTGCAGCAGCATGGGATGACACCTGAAGACAAAGAGACGGCAATGGTATTGATTCTTATTGACCCTGTAAAACCCCCGCGACGTACGAGACAGCAAAAACCGTAAGGGTAAATTGTAAAGAATGTAAATTCCTCGCGAATAGTAACGTTTCGCAATTGATACAAATACCTGTTTACCCTATATTCCGCGGCCTCAAATCCTTGGGGAGGGGAATTCTCATGTCACGCCAACAACTACAATTACCGGTCAGTTCACCGCGTTTGCTCGCGTCTGCAATTGGCGTGGCGATCACTGCCAGCTCTGCGGGCCACATGGCTTTCGCGGCTGAAAAGACCGACGAAAAAGCACCGAGCAACGTGATTTCCCTGGGCGCTACCGATATCACCGGCGCAGCCCAGGACGAGACCTCCTACAAGACCGATACCTCGGCCAACAAGAAATACACCGCGCCGCTGCGCGAAACGCCGAAAAGCGTCACCGTGATTCCACAACAAGTGATTCGCGACACGGGTGCCACCAGTCTGGTCGACGCGCTGCGCACCACACCGGGTATCACGTTCGGTGCCGGTGAAGGCGGCAACCCGGCCGGCGATCGCCCGATCATTCGCGGCTTCAATGCAGAAAGCGACGTGTTCATCGACGGCATGCGCGACCCGGCCTCCCAGAGCCGCGAGATCTTCAACGTAGAATCGATCGAAGTCAGCAAGGGCCCGGGATCAGCCTTCACCGGCGCCGGTTCCACCGGTGGCAGCCTGAACCTGGTGAGCAAGACCGCCAAACTGGGCAATGCCTACAACGGCGGTTTCACCTGGGGCTCGGACCAGACCAAGCGCACCACCCTCGACCTGAACCAGCAGATGACCGACACCTCGGCCTTCCGTCTGAACCTGATGAAGCACGAAGCCAACGTCGCCGGCCGTGATGCCGTGGACGTCAGCCGTTGGGGCGTGGCACCTTCCTTCGCGTTCGGCCTGGGTACCGACACCCGCCTGACCGTCGGCTACTACCACGTCGAAACCGACGACATGCCCGACTACGGCCTCCCGTTGACCTTGAGCCCCAACCGCAGCAAGTACAACGTCGATAAACCTGTGCATGTCGATCGCGACAACTTCTACGGCCTCACCGGTCGCGACTATCGCAAGACCAGCAATGACAGCGGCACCCTCAAGATCGAACACGATCTGAATGATGACCTGACCGTGTCGAACAGCTTCCGCATGTCCCGTTCGACCCTCGACTACATCGTCACCAACCCGGACGACAGCAAGGGCAACGTGGCTCTTGGCAGCGTGTATCGCGGCGCGAAAAGCCGTAACTCGACGTCCAGCGGCTGGATCAACCAGACCGACCTGAGCGCCAAGTTCAACACCGGCGCTATCGAGCACAGCCTGGTCACCGGCCTTGAGTTTTCTTATCAAGACACCCACAACCGCCCGTACATCCTGACCTCGACCGCCAGCGGCACCCGGTGCAACCGCGCCCTGTTCAACTCTGGCGACTGCACCAGCCTGCAAAACCCGACGCCTGGGGATAACTGGAACGGCTCGATCACCGACAGCGCCGCGTTCACCGACACCGACACCAAGACCGCTGCGGCCTACGTGTTCGACACGCTGAAGTTCAACGAGCAATGGTCCCTCAACCTGGGCCTGCGTTATGACAACTACCAGGTCGAATCCAGCGGCCACGCCAACGCGAGCAGCACAGCGCCAGCGAACGACTTCTCCCGTGAGAACACCAGCGACCTGGTCAACTACCAGATCGGCGTGGTCTACAACGTGTTGCCTAACGGCAGCATCTACGCGGCCTACTCCACCTCCAGCAACCCGTCCGGTGAAACCAGCGGCAATGGTGGCCTGGAACTGGCGGCGAACAACACCGATCTGGACCCGGAAAAGAACCGCAACTACGAGATCGGCACCAAGTGGGACTTCTTCGGTGACGACCTGTCGCTGACCGCCGCACTGTTCCGCACCGAAAAAACCAACGCCCGCATCAACGATCCGGACGGCGGCACCACTCAAGTGCTGGACGGCGAACAGCAGGTCAATGGTGTGGAACTGAGCTACAGCGGCAAGCTCACCCGTAACTGGAGGGTCTTCGGCGGCTACACCTACATGGAAAGCGAAGTGGTCAAAACCACCCTCGCCGCCGATGAAGGCAACCACATGCCGAGCACTCCACAGAACAACTTCACGTTCTGGTCGACCTACGATCTGGTGCCGGACAAGTTGACCGTCGGTGCCGGTGCGACCTACGTCGATTCCCAGTTCGGCAACGTCGCCAACTCGGTGGAGATCCCGTCCTACTGGCGTTACGACGCGATGGCCAGCTACGCCCTGACCAAGAACGTCGACCTGCAACTCAACGTACAGAACCTGACCGACGAGCGTTACTTCGATCAGATACTGCAGAACCACTACGCCCACGTGGCGGCGGGCCGTACCGCCCTGCTGAGCGCCAACTTCCACTTCTAGCCCAAAACTGTAGGAGCTGCCGAAGGCTCGGGCCGCGTTCGGACGATCTTTGGCATCGCTGAAATTGCCAAAGATCAAAAGATCGCAGGCTTCGCCAGCTCCTACATAAGGCCAGGCCCCGTTCATCCAGGTGAACGGGGCTTTTGTGCGTAATAAAGAATGTTTCTCGACAACCCACGGCATAATGCGCGCCGTGATCATTATTTTCGAACGAACAAGGCGAGCGACGTGTTGAAGAAAACCCTGTTCCAGTTGCACTGGTTTTTCGGCATCAGCGCCGGACTGGTCCTGGCCCTGATGGGCATCACCGGGGCGACGGTATCGTTTCAGGATGAAATCCTGCGCGCGCTGAACCCTTCTGTGTTGCAGGTCGAGAAGCAGGTCGCCGGCGTCCTGCCGCCTGCCGAACTGGTGGAGAAAATCGAGGGCGCCTCGGGCAAGAAAGTCTCGATGCTCTGGGTCGAGACCGACAGCGGTAACGCCGCGCGCGTGATCTTCACTCCGCCACCGGGCGAACGCCGTGGGCAGATGCGCTACTTCGACCCATACACCGCCGAGTTCATGGGCGACGCCACTGGCCAGGATTTCTTCGGCCTGATGCTGCAACTGCACCGTTTCCTCGCTATGGGCGATACCGGTCGGCAGATCACCGGCGCGTGCACGCTGATTCTGGTGTTCTTCTGCCTGTCCGGTCTTTACCTGCGCTGGCCGCGTCAGTGGAAAAGCTGGCGCGCCTGGCTGACCCTCGACTGGAAGAAAAAGGGCCGCAGCTTCAACTGGGATTTGCACTCGGTGGCCGGTACCTGGTGCCTGGTGTTTTACCTACTGGCAGCGCTCACCGGGTTGTCCTGGTCCTATGAGTGGTACAACAAGGGCCTGACCCGATTGCTTTCCGACTCACCGCAGAACGAGCGCGTTCGCGGCGGTCGCGGCCCGGCGCCAAGCGGCCCGGCGCCCACCGTCGATTACGCAGCGATGTGGAGCAGCATCTACAGCGCTGCCGGCCCGGCACTGAGTGCCTACAACATCCGCATGCCGCCCGTGGCCGGACAACCGGCCACCGTGTTCTACCTGTTGAACAGCTCGCCCCACGACCGCGCACTGAACAAGATCTCGCTGGACCCGGCGACCGGTATCGTCGCGCGGCATGATCGCTACAGCGACAAGAGCCTCAAGGCGCAACTGCTGACCAGCATTTACGCGCTGCACGTCGGCAGCTACTTCGGAATCATCGGGCGGATCATCCTGACGATTAGTGCGCTGACGATGCCGCTGTTTTTCGTCACTGGCTGGTTGTTGTACCTCGATCGTCGACGCAAGAAAAAACAGATCAAGGATGCCCGCAAAGACCTCGCACAACCGGACAGTGACGCACCGGCGTGGCTGATCGGCTTCGCCAGCCAGAGCGGCTTTGCCGAGCAACTGGCGTGGCAGACCGCCGGGCAATTGCAGGCTGCGGGCCTGCCGGTGAAGGTTCAGCCGCTGGCGGACGTCAGCGAGCAAGACTTGCGTGATTCCAGCAATGCGTTGTTCGTGGTCAGCACCTTCGGCGACGGTGAAGCACCGGACAGCGCCCGGGGGTTTGAGCGCAAAGTGCTGGGCCGGACGTTAAGCCTGGAAAGCCTGAACTACGCCGTGCTGGGGATTGGCGATCGCCAGTACCAACATTTCTGCGGTTTCGCTCGACGCTTGCACACGTGGCTGGGCGAGCACGGCGGCAAGACCCTGTTCGCCCCGGTGGAAGTCGACAGCGGCGACCCTTACGCCTTGCGTCACTGGCAGCAGCAACTGGGTCTGCTGACCGGACAGGCGCCCGTGGACACCTGGCAAGCGCCAAGCTATGACAACTGGAACCTGACCCGCCGTGAGCTGCTCAACCCTGACAGCAGCGGTTCGGGCGTTTACTTGCTCGGCCTCACCGCCCCCACCACCAGCAGTTGGCTGGCCGGTGACCTGGTGGAAGTGTTGCCGCGCAATTGTCCGTGGGCGATCGAACATTTCCTAGACGGCCTGGGCATTGACGGTCGCGCCACGGTTGCGCTCGATGGCCTGTCGCAACCTCTGGAGCAAGCCCTCGCCAGTCGACAACTGCCGGAAAACAGAGCTCACCTGGTCGGCCTGCATGCCCAGGCGCTAATGGATGCGCTGGTGCCCTTGGCCATGCGCGAATACTCCATTGCCTCGATCGCCGCCGATGGCATCCTCGAACTGATCGTGCGCCAGGAACTGCATCCTGACGGCAGCCTGGGCGTCGGCTCCGGCTGGCTGACCGAACACGCCCCGGTGGGCGCCACCATCAGCCTGCGCGTACGGCGCAACAGCGGTTTCCACCTGCCGACCGAGCCGGTACCGATGATCCTGCTGGGCAACGGCACCGGCCTGGCCGGGCTGCGCAGTTTGCTCAAGGCGCGGATTGCCGATGGGCAGCAACGTCATTGGCTGTTGTTCGGCGAACGCAATCGCGAGCATGACTACTTGTGTCGCGATGAGCTTGAGGAGTGGTTGATTTCGGGCGATCTGGAGCGGCTGGACCTGGCGTTCTCGCGGGATCAGGCCGAGAAGATCTACGTGCAGGATCGACTGCGCGAATCGGCGGGCGAGTTGAAAAAATGGCTGGCCGAGGGTGCGGTCATTTACATCTGCGGCAGCTTGCAAGGGATGGCTTCAGGCGTGGATCACGTGCTCAACGAAATACTCGGAATTGCAGAGGTCGACCGCCTGATCGAGCAAGGCCGTTACCGCCGCGACGTCTACTGACCCCGCCACATCCCATGTGGGAGCAAGCTCGCTCCCACAGGGATCTGGTGTCTGCTCGCGACTTCATTTCAAACCGGCTGCAATTTCTGTTCGAAAACAGAACCCCCATCCAGATCCCGCAACACCACACTCATCTCCCCCGTCTGCCCATCAATATTCACCTCACCAAAAAACTGGAACCCGGCAAACGGTGAGGTGTTCTGTGCCGGCGGTGCTTTCTCAAACACCACCTGCGGACCAAAGGTTTTATCCATCTGATCAGGCCCGAAGCTACCCGCATTCAAAGGCCCGGCGACAAACTCCCAGAACGGTTCGAAATCCTGAAACGCCGCACGGTCCGGGTGGTAATGGTGCGCGGCGCAGTAATGCACATCCGCCGTCAGCCAGACAAAATTGCGCACCTGCTGCGCCCGCAGAAAACCCAACAATTCGGCGATTTCCAGTTCACGCCCCTGGGCCGGTCCCGGATCGCCATTGGCCACGGCTTCCCAACGCATCACACCGGGGCTGACTTCACCATCCGATACGCCGAGACCAATCGGCATGTCGGCGGCGATGACTTTCCACTGGGCATTTGAGGCCTTCAACTCACGCTTGAGCCAGTCCAGTTGTTCACGGCCAAGGAAAGGTTTAGCGGCACCCAGGTTGTCGTCATTGGCCCCGCGATAGCTGCGCATATCGAGCACGAACACATCGAGCAATGGACCGTAACCGAGCTTGCGATAAACCCGCCCGCCACCATCGGCGCTCTGCAACCGCATCGGTGCGTATTCGAGCCAAGCCTGACGCGCGCGACCGACCAGGCTGTGGATATCTTTGATCTTGTAGCGATCATCCAACGGCTTGCCCGGCGACCAGTTGTTGACCACTTCATGGTCGTCCCATTGCCAGATCTGCGGAACCTCGGCGTTGAAGCGGCGGATGTTTTCGTCCATCAGGTTGTAGCGGTAATTGCCGCGATAGTCGTCGAGGGTTTCGGCCACTTTGCTCTTGGCTTCAGTGGTGATGTTGCGCCACACGCGGCCGCTCTCTGTGCTGAGCTGCGCAGGTACGGGGCCGTCGGCGTAGATAGAGTCGCCGCTGTGGATAAAGAAGTCTGGCAGGCGCAAACGCATGGCATCGTAGATGCGCATGCCGCCGATGTCCGGGTTGATGCCGAAGCCCTGGCCGGCGGTGTCGCCGCTCCAGACGAAACGGATGTCGCGACGGGTTTGCGGCACGCTGCGCAGATGGCCGAACCAGGGTTCGCTGGCGACGCCGCTCTGGGCGTCTTCGAAGTGCACGCGGTAGAAAATCGCTTGGTCGGCGGGCAGGCCCGTGAGTTCGACGCGGGCAGTGAAATCGGTATTGGACACGGCCAATGGCGAGACAAAACGACGAGGGTTACTGAACAGGCTACGGGTGTCCCACTCCACCACCATGCGCGCCGGGCGATCACATCGGCTCCAGATCATCGCCCGATCGCCCAGCACGTCGCCGGACTGCACGCCATCGGTGAGTTGTGGCCGATCCTTGACCGAGGCAATCACCGCCGGCGCCAGGCCTGGCAACAACAGCCCGGCACCGACGGCTTGTATGACACGACGGCGACCGAGGTCGAATTCGCTCATGGTGTTCTCCCTGAAAAGGAAAACTTAAGCATGTACGCATGACGCTGATGTGAAAATGCGATCCCTGTGGGAGCGAGCTTGCTCGCGATAGCGGCGCAACAGTCACCAATTTCTTTGAATGTTAAACCGTCATCGCGAGCAAGCTCGCTCCCACAGTATCCGGCGGCTAGCCGGGCGGATCGAGATTATCCAGCACCCGGTTCACCGCCAGTTCTCCCAGCATGATCGACTGCTGAATCCCTAACATCGTGTTGCATTGCGATCCTTGCAGATACCTCGCGAAGTCACTTGCCATGACGTTCGCTGATGCCAGTGATTCACAGGCGTATTCCAGCAACGTTTGGTTGTCGATTTCGGGAGCGATCACGAAGATGCTGCTGGGTTGGCGCGGGGAATCGAGGGCTCGGTCAACGGTATCGTAGAGCTTTTCAGAATCGAGGTCTTCGTTTGGGGATGCCGGGTCAGTGTCCGGCGGATTAGGCGTTACCTTGAACATAATTTGCTGCTCCAGACTGGAGCCGTTTCGCTTCTCTACTAAAAGAAGGGTGGCGGCTGTACGCAGGTTAGTAGACCGGGGAGTCAGCAATACCGGCGCGCCCAAAGGCGCCCTACGCACAACCACCATCAAGTGCAGGGATATGAATACCTGACTGAATGGAGCTCATGCACATTACTGACAACCACGGGCTACTAAACCCGATCACTGAGGATCAGTGACGCAAATCAAGTTACCGATGGCCGCCACGGCGCACAAGCCGGCGGATTCTGGCGTAGTTGTAGGCAACGACGCAACGTCGTGTAGCCCCAGGACGACGGCATTTTGATGCAAAACATCGCGGCTCCCGGCCCTATCAAGGAATAGGAAATTTCAGCGCCATATTTGGGAAACGTCCTAACGCCAGCCCTGAGCGAGCCAAGTAGGTTCGAGGCTCCCCAGCCACACTCAGAACAGGACGCCTATGGCTCGCAACAAGGACATCCCCCAAGTCTGGGAACACAGCAGTGGTGGCGGCGGCTCGGGCATTGGATACCGTTACCTGCGAGACATGACCCCGACTGAGTTAGCCGAGCGCAATGCCAGACAAAAGTCTTACGACGATATGCTAGCTAGACAACAGCGGTATGAAGACCGTCTCGTTCGTCAATCCGAAAAGCAACAAGACTCCAAAACCAAAGGCTGCGTATTCGCCAAAAGCTGCAATCTTCCAGACGGCGTAATCGATCACAACAACCCTGCCGGGTTTGTCCCCGTCGAGAAACTGACTGACTACGGGTCGTGGGCCGTGCTTGGCACAGGGGTCGCGATCACCGCCGAAGGGATTCCACTGAAACTGGTGGGTGCCTCGGCAACGGGCGGCGTCATTTCCCAACGTCTCGGCGGTTCTCTTGCTCTGCGTCTACTAACAGGCTCAGCAGTTGTAGCGACTGGTGCAGCGGTCGGGACAGTTGCGCTATTGATGCCGAACACCAGCATTTCGCCAGACAGTGCCTTTTACCAAAACGAGCAATACGCAATGCTGGATACGGGGCGAACTCGTGTCCGTATCAACGTAACGACATTACCGGATGGCTCAGTCAACGCTTACGGCTTTTACACAGGAGGGAAAAAAGACTGGGAGTTTGTCCCGGTCATCAAGGCCATTCAAGAAGGCGAGAATTTTGTTGCTGACATCGGTAACGGGATTGGCCTGACCTGGACGCCAGCAGCGAATCCTGACGTTGTACTGGGAATTCCTGCATTGGAAGGCGCCCCGCCACTACCGTCTGTATGGGTGCACCCGCCCACCGAGCAAGCCAACAAAGCATTAGTGAACCCGGAACATCCGCCTGAGTATCAGGATGCGATCATCTGGTTCCCTGCCGATGCAGGACTTGAGCCGATCTATATTGTTCTGAGCGTGCCTGGAGACCACAAATACCGCCCTGCTCCTACGACACTCCCGGCTTTTCCAGATGTAAAACCTGCTCCGTTAAAAACTTCAGTGCGTGGTGGTGGTAAAAAGCGTCGGCGATGGAAAGATCCCTCAGGAAGGATTTATGAGTGGGATTCGCAACATGGCACCGTTGAGATGTACACCAAGCAAGGAAAACACCTTGGGGAGTACGACCCGCAAACAGGGGAGCAAACCAAGCCCGCTGACCCGTCTAGGAAAGTAGAAAAATGAAACATGTCATAGAGGTCTTCGACAGACACAGTGAGGAACTTCTCCTGAGTGTGGAAATACCCAACAGTCGTCACAAAGAGCTAGCAAAACTAATGGATTGGCAAACACCGGAGGATGAGTTTGATGGCTACGACCTTTCTCCAGAACAAGTGCAAACACTTGAAACCTGGACTGGCAAGATCCTGGGAGACGCAAACCACATCGTGCAGTTGGTGTGCGTTGATTGATTTACTCCACCGCCATGAAATACAAACTGAAGTTTCAGATTTACGGAATACCTGAAAACGGTGACTTGGCTGTATTCGAGGTGGATTTGTCCCGGTCCATTACAACGGATGCCCTGATGCCGATAATGGCTTGGCATGAAGAAGAGGATGCCATGGCAAGTTATCTACTATCCGCCAGGCAGGTTACAGCCATTGAGAATCTCGCAATGATTGTACTTCCCAAGGAGCTAATGCTGTATCTCAGCAGCTACGAGGAGCCGTGAATGGCGCGCAACTCAGGGCCTGGATTTAAAGAAACATGAAGCATGGTGACGTTACCGGGACATGACACAGAAATCTGCCAACACAGCAGACCCCTTGTGGGAGCGGCGGTGCGGCGATCCGACTTGCTCGCGAAAGCGGTCTAACAGCCAACATAATTGCTGAATGTCAGTCCGTCATCGCGAGCAAGCCCGCTCCCACAGGGTATGGTGTCAGGCGCTGACGGGTTCTATGGCCAGTTCAACGACTTCCGGCCGCTTGAGCACCGCATACGCCACCGCCGTCAGCAAACTCCCGGCCACAATCGCCAGCAGATACAACAGCGCATGGTTGATCGCATTCGGAATCGCCAGCACGAACAACCCGCCGTGCGGCGCCATCAGTTTGCAGCCGAAATACATCGACAACGCACCGGTCAGCGCACCACCGGCAATGCTCGCCGGGATCACCCGCAGCGGGTCTTTCGCGGCAAACGGAATCGCGCCTTCGGAGATAAAGCACAGCCCCAGTACCAACGCGGCTTTCCCGGCCTCGCGTTCAGCCTGGGCGAACTTGCGCCGCGCAATAAACGTAGCGATGCCCAAGCCAATCGGCGGCACCATGCCGGCCGCCATGGTCGCGGCCATCGGTGCATAACTTTGTGACGCCAGCAGCCCCACCGAGAACGCATACGCGGCTTTGTTGATCGGCCCGCCAAGGTCGACGCACATCATCCCGCCCAGCAACACACCGAGCAGAATCGCGTTGGTGGTGCCCATGCTGTCGAGGAAGTGCGTGAGGCCTTCGAGCATCCCGGCCACCGGTTTGCCCACCACGTAGATCATCACCAGACCGGTGAACAGACTCGCCAGCAACGGGATGATCAGAATCGGTTTCAGCGCCTCAAGACTTTGTGGCAAGCGCGCATAACGGTTGATCGCCTGCGCTGCGTAACCGGCGATGAAACCGGCAATGATCCCGCCGATAAATCCGGCGCCCAGAGTACTTGCCAGCAAACCACCAATCATCCCCGGCGCCAGGCCCGGACGGTCGGCGATCGAGTAGGCGATGTAACCCGCCAACAGCGGCACCATCAGCTTGAACGCCGTCTCGCCGCCGATCTGCATCAGCGCCGCCGCGAGCGTGCCCGGTTCCTTGAACGCAGTGATGCCGAACACGAACGACAAGGCGATCATCAGACCGCCCGCCACCACCATCGGCAGCATGAACGACACGCCGGTCAGCAGGTGTTTATAGACGCCACTTTTCTCTTGCTTGGCCGGGCCTTTGGCACCGCTCGAAGCGGTTTCCTGCGTGCCTTCGGCCAACGCTTTATTCAGCGTCGCTTCGGCTTGTTTGAGGGCGATGCCGGTGCCGCAACGGTAAATCTTCTTGCCGGCAAAACGCTCGGTGGCGACTTCAATATCGCAGGCCAGCAGCACTACGTCTGCATCGGCAATTGCTGCTGCACTCAACGGATTGCGCGCACCGACAGAGCCCTGGGTTTCCACTTGCAGGTCGTAGCCCAGACGCTTGGCCGCTTGCTGCAAGGCTTCAGCGGCCATGAAGGTGTGAGCGACGCCGGTCGGACACGCGGTAATCGCGACCAAACGCGGGGCGTTTTTTACGGGGGCGGCAGGCTCGACCACAGCTTCGGGGGCAACGTAAACCTGAGCCTCTTCAGCACCGCGACGCAGCACCGCTTCAACCTCTTGCAGGGCTTGCGCCGGGGTACTTTGGAACACCCGCTTGCCGACGAATCGCGACATATCCACCGGCGCACTGGTCACCAGCAATACCCACTCGGCCGCCTCGATCGTGGCCGCCGACAATTGGCGTTCAGGGTGCGCGGCATCGTTGACTTCGACACTGGTGCTCCAGCCCTGACGCTGGGCCGCCGCATCAAGCAAACGGGCACACAGCACACTGGTGACCATACCGTTCGGGCAGGCCGTAACAATGGCTAACTTCATGACAAACCCTCTTATTGTTCTGTCAGGGTGCGTATGCGCACGCCCTGTTCGAGCCGCGCCAACTGCGTGGCGTCGCCAATACCGAAACCGATCTGGGTGACCGCCATCGCGGCAATCGCCGTGGCGGTGCGCAAGGTCTGTTCAGGCGTGTCGGCGCTGAGCAGACCGTGGAGCATGCCGGCCAGTAACGAATCGCCTGCGCCCACGGTGCTGACGACACTGACCTTGGGCGGCGTGGCATGCAGCGCCGAGCCGACACTGAACCAGTTCACACCATCGGCGCCGTCGGAGATCACCACGTGCTCGATGCCTTGAGCGTGCAAGCGGCTCGCGGCTTGCGCTTGCGCAGCCACCGAAACCACCTCGCAGCCCAGCACGTCGGCCAGCTCTTCGGTGTTTGGCTTGATCAGCCACGGGCCGGCGTTGAGCGCTGCTCGCAAGGCTTCACCACTGGTGTCCAGCGCCACGTTCAAACCGAGATTTTTCAAACGCACAATCAACGCCTGCAACCATTGCGGGCTGATGCCTTGAGGCAGGCTGCCGGCAACGACGACCGCGTCATGATCGGGCGCAATTTGATCAAGTCGATCAAGCAACGCCTGCTGCGCGGCTTCACTCACCAAGGGGCCGGGACCGTTGATGTCGGTGATGCGCCCATCGCTTTCCGCCAGTTTGATGTTGCTGCGCGTCTCACCCGGAACACGGATGAACGCGTCGACAAAACCGCGTTTGGCGAACAGGGTTTCGAACGCTTGAAGGTTGTCCTCCCCGAGGAAACCGCTGACCGTGAGCTGATGCCCAAGGTCCGCCAGCACTTGTGCCACGTTCACGCCTTTGCCGGCGGCATGCGTGTGCATCTCGTCGCTACGGTTGACTTGGCCGGGGGCAAGTAGCGGCAACTGGACCGTGAGGTCCAGCGCCGGGTTGAGGGTCAGGGTCAGGATCTTGGCCATTATAGGGCCTCCACTAATGCGCGCACTTCATTTGCGCTGCCCATGGCCAGGGCCTGTTGGGCAAGAATTTGGGTCTGGGCCAGGCTGAGTTCGCGAACCCGCGCCTTGACCTCGGCAATGCTGCGACCTGAGACACTGAGCTCGTCCACACCCAGTCCGACCAGCACCGGCACCGCCAGCGGATCGGCCGCCAACTCGCCGCACACGCCGACCCACTTGCCGTTGGCATGCGCCGCGCGCACGGTGATGTCGATCAGTTGCAGCACCGCCGGGTGCAAGCCGTCAGCCTGGGCCGACAAGGTTGGATGACCACGGTCGATGGCCAGGGTGTATTGGGTCAGGTCATTGGTGCCGACGCTGAAGAAGTCGACCTCTTTGGCCAGCACCGGCGCCAGCAATGCAGCTGACGGCACTTCAATCATGATCCCCAGTTGCAGGTCCGCCACCGGAATTTCCAGACGCAGACGTTCAGTCATGTCCCGCGCCTGACGCCACTCATCAACGCTGCCGACCATGGGAAACATGATCCGCAATGGCCGGTTGTCCGCAGCGCGAAGCAAGGCACGCAATTGCGCTTCCATGATCTGCGGACGTTGCAGGGTCAGGCGAATTCCGCGCACGCCGAGGAACGGGTTTTCTTCTTTGGCGATCGGCCAATACGGCAACGGCTTGTCGCCACCAACGTCGAGGGTGCGCACCACCAGCGGCCGACCGGCCAGGCCATCGAGTACGCGGCGGTATTCGACTTCCTGGGTCGCCTCGTCCGGCGCTTGCGAGTGAGCCATGAAAATCAGTTCGGTGCGCAGCAGGCCAATGCCTTCGGCGCCCTGCTCCACCGCGCTGGTCACGCCGGCACTTTCACCGATATTGGCGAACACTTCGACCGCATGGCCGTCAGTGGTCAGTGCCGGTTGATGACGTTGTTCTGCGGCGGCTTTCAGACGTTGCTCGCGGGTGTCGCGCTCTTCGGTGGCGCGCTGCAAGGTCGCCGCGTCGGCGTCCACGTGCAGGCGACCGCGTTGGCCATCAATCAGCAACGGCGTGCCCGGTGCCAGCAGCAACACGGCCGGGCCGGCGCCGACCAACGCCGGAATTCCGAGGGCTCGGGCGACAATTGCACTGTGAGCGGTGGCGCCGCCACGGGCAGTGAGGATGCCAGCGACACGGGCCGGATCAAGGCGGGCGACGTCGGACGGACCGACTTCATCCATCACCAGAATGTACGGTTGCTCAGGCTCGCTCGGGGTTTCGACGCCACTCAGTTGCGCCAGCACTCGACGGCCGATATCACGCAAGTCGGCGGCGCGCTCGGCGAGCAAGGCGTCCTGCAGCGATTCCTGTTGTTTGGCCGCCGCTTCAATCACCGCCATCCACGCCGCTTCGGCGCTTTCGCCCTGCTTGAGACGGGTGTCGACATCATCGGTCAATTCCGGGTCGTCGAGCATTTCCTGGTGGGTGATGAAGATCTCGCGAATGGCCTTGGACTTGCTGCGTTCAATCAGGCCTTCGATGTCGCGACGCACGTCCGCCAACGCCTGTTGGAGACGCTCGCGCTCGATGGCGGCAGACTCACCGCGCAGCGGGTACTCAATGGTTTGCAGCACTTGAATGTGCGCCGGGCCGATGGCGATGCCCGGTGCGGCGGCGATGGCCTGAACCAGACTGCCGGAGGCTGGTGCGAGGACCACTTCGGCCACATCGGCGATCACTTCGCGCTGTTGGCTCACGGCTGGCAACGGCTCGACTTCTTCACCGAGGCCTTCTTCGATGGCGGCCAGCAAGGCTGGCAAGGCATCGGCGGCGATGCTCGGTTCGGCGACAAATTCCAGCACCTGACCGCGACGGGCGCCGAGGCTGAGCAGTTTGCTCAAGCTCTTCACCGACACGGCACTGTCCTGGCCATCGACAATGCGTACGCGGATTTCACCTTCAAAACTTTTCGCCAGTTGCGCGAGGATCTTCGCCGGACGCGCGTGCAAACCGTGGGCGTTGGCTAACGCGATGCGAGCGCTGGGCCAATCGGCCGGCAGCTCACCGCCAAGGACTTCTAGGACTTTACGGCTGCTGGTGGCGCGGCCCAATTCGTGGCCGCGACCTTCGATCAGCAACGCACAAAGACGCTCGAGCAAGGCCTGATGGGCTTCACCGAGGCTGGCCAGGCAGAACAGACCGCTGAGCGGCTGGCCGAGGTAACGCATGGGTTTGTCCGGCGTAACGAAGGCCAGGCCCGGACGCTTGACCGTTTGCTCGCTGTGCAACCACCACAGGCCATCGCCCAGCGGCAGCGCGTCGACCTGCTGCAACACGGCCGAGAAACCGTTGCTCACACAATCGGCCTGACGCAGCAAACGTGCACCACGCCAGACCAACTCTTCGAAGTCATCGGCGGACACACCGAGGCCGATCATCTGTGCATCCAGCGCCAGTTCTTGCGGCGCGCCTTGCAGCAGTTTCAACAAGGCTTCGGCGGAACTGGCGCGGCGCAGCGCCTGGCCCAGGTCGGTTTCGCCGAGGGCGCGGGTCAGCAATTGCAACAGGCGCAGGTGTTCGTCGGATTTGGCCGCAATACCGATCGCCAGGTAGACGATCTGACCGTCGCCCCAGTCCACGCCTTCAGGGAACTGCATCAGCCGCACGCCGGTGGAAAACACCAGATCGCGGGTTTCCGGCGTACCGTGGGGGATGGCAATACCTTGACCGAGAAAGGTCGAGCCCTGGGCTTCGCGCGCCTGCAACCCGGCGAGATAACCCTCGGCCACCAGGCCATCGGTGACCAGATGCTGCGCCAGCAGGTGCAACGCTGCGGACTTATCCACAGCCGATTGGCCCATGGATATCTGCTCTATGGTGAGCTCGAGCATGCTTTCTCCTTTTTGGCGCCTTGTGACGCCAGGTATTGTTTTGAATGATTCAGCTTAGGCTCTTAGGCGCACCTTTTCAGGGGCAGTTTTGGCGGTTTCGCGGCAGAACCGGCAAATGAGCCTATAACGTAGAAAATACGCTTGCTGAAACGTTTAATCTAGAATGATTGGCACGTTACTCGATAATGTCTCATCCTTGAAGTCCAATTGTCGGATGGGCTGCGACAATGGTCGTCTGCCTGAATCGGGTAGGATTGGCGAAAATGTCGGGCAAGCTCGAAAAAAAACAAGGAAATCCCGGGTTGAAACTCAGTGATATCGCCCAGCTGGCCGGTGTGTCCGTTACCACCGCCAGCTATGTCATCAATGGCAAGGCAGAACAACAACGTATCAGCAGTGCCACCGTCGAGCGCGTGCGCGCGGTCGTCGAACAACATGGCTTTACGCCCAATCCCCAGGCTGCCGGGCTGCGCAGTCGGCATACCCGCACCTTGGGCTTCATTCTGCCGGACCTGGAAAACCCCAGTTACGCGCGAATCGCCAAACTGCTGGAACAAGGCGCCCGGGCTCGCGGCTATCAGTTGCTGATCGCCAGTTCCGACGATGCGCCGGACAGCGAACGGCAATTGCTGAAACTGTTCCGGGCCCGGCGCTGCGATGCGTTGATCGTTGCCAGTTGCCTGCCAGCCGGCGATGACAGCTATCGCCAATTGCAGGCCAAGGGCATTCCGATCATCGCGATCGACCGGGTCATGGAGCCTGAGCATTTCTGTTCGGTGATCAGTGATGACCGCGAGGCCAGCCTGCAACTGACCCGCAGTCTACTGGACCCGCTGCCCAAGCAGATCACACTGATCGGCGCACGCCCCGAACTGAGCATCAGCCAGGAGCGGGCCGCCGGGTTCAAAGAGGCGCTGGCCGGGTTCAAAGGCGAGGTGCTGATCGAGCACGGCGAGTCGTTCAGCCGTGAGTGCGGCAAACAGTTGATGGAAGAACTGCTACAGCGTCTGGGCCATTTGCCGGATGCGCTGGTGACCACGTCCTACGTGCTGCTTCAGGGCGTATTCGATGCCTTGCACGACTTCCCGCTCAAAACCCGTCCGCTGCGCCTTGGCACCTTCGGCGACACACAGCTGCTGGATTTCCTGCCGCTGCCGGTCAACGCCATGGCCCAGCAGCATCAGCTCATCGCCGATAAAGCCTTGGCCCTGGCCCTGGCCGCCATCGAGCAATCGGATTACCGACCCGGCGTGCAGGCCATCGCGCGGACCTTCAAGCAGCGTATTCGCCAGGACTGAACCGTGGAGCTGATCGACAGCCACACTCATCTGGATTTTCCGGACTTCGACGAGGATCGCACGGCGCTGCTGGCCGAGAGCCGCGCCCTCTGCGTGCGGCGGATGGTGGTGCTGGGGGTTTATCAGGGCAATTGGCAGCGCGTCTGGGATCTGGTGCAAAGCGATCCCGACCTGTATGCGGCGTTCGGTTTGCACCCGGTGTATCTGGATGATCATCGCCCTGAAGACTTACACGAACTGGGTGATTGGCTGACCCGGTTGGCGGGTCATCGGCAGTTGTGCGCGGTGGGCGAGATCGGTCTGGATTACTTTATCGAAACCCTGGACCGTGAACGTCAACAGGTACTGTTCGATGCGCAACTGCAACTGGCGGCGGATTTCAATCTTCCCGCGCTGATTCATGTGCGACGCAGCCACGCGGCGGTGATTGCCACGCTTAAACGGTTTCACTTGAAACGCGCGGGGATCATTCATGCCTTCGCCGGCAGCAAAGAAGAAGCCCGCGAATACATCAAGCTCGGTTTCAAACTGGGCCTGGGCGGAGCCGCGACCTGGCCTCAGGCCCTGCGCATGCATCGTGTGCTGGCCGAATTGCCGCTTGAATCGGTGGTACTGGAAACCGATTCGCCGGACATGGCGCCCGCCATGTTCCCCGGCCAACGCAACAGCCCGGCCCATCTTCCGGCGATATGCTCGGCATTGGCCGGGATCATGGCGATCAGCCCTGAGCAATTGGCCGTCGCCAGCACGGCCAACGCTTGTGAGTTATTCAACTGGTAGTCAGTCGCCGCACACATCCCCTGTGGGAGCGAGCTTGCTCGCGATAGCGGCGTGTCAGGCGACATCAATGTCGAATGTTAGACAGCCATCGCGAGCAAGCTCGCTCCCACAGGTGAACCGGTTCCAGGCATTAAACCCGGAACGCGCTGATCAGCTGTTTGAGTTCCACCACCTGAGCCGACAACGCGCGACTGGCGTCCTCGGTCTGGTGTGCACCTTCGGCAGTACGCTCACCGGCGCGGTTGATTTCGACAATATTCTGGTCGATGTCATGGGCCACGGCGGTCTGCTGCTCTACTGCGGCGGCGATTTGCTGGTTCTGATCGACGATCATGCCGACGGCGCCGAGGATGTTCTCCAGCGCTTGCTGAACCTTTTCCGACTGCCCCACCGTGCCGTTGGCCATCTGATGACTGGTACCCATCGCCTTCACCGCAGCGCCGACACCGCTGTGCAGCTTGGCGATCATCTGCTCGATCTCCTCGGTCGATTGCTGGGTGCGCTTGGCCAGGGTCCGAACCTCGTCCGCCACCACCGCAAAACCACGGCCCTGCTCACCGGCCCGAGCGGCTTCGATGGCCGCGTTGAGCGCCAGCAGGTTGGTTTGCTCGGCGATGCTTTTGATGACTTCCAGCACGCGGCTGATGGACTGGCTGTCGCTGGCCAGTTGATTGATCACCAGCACCGACTGGTCGATCTCACTGGCCAGTGCAGCGATGCTGCCCTGCTGGGATTCCACCAGCCCGCGACCGCTGATGGTCTCGTCATTGACGCTATGAGCGCTGCTGACCGCTGCCGCGGCACTGCGTGCAACCTCAAGGGACGTGGCGGACATCTGGTTCATGGCCGTGGCGACCTGCTCGATCTGCGTGCGCTGCCCCGCCACCGCCTGGTTACTCTGGGCGGAAACATTCTCCACCTGCCCGGCCTGGCGCTCGACTTCACTGACGGTCTGGCCGACCCGCTCGATCAGGTCATGGATTTTCTTCACGGTGCCATTGAACACTTCGCCCAACTCACCCAGTTCATCGCGGCTGTTGGCGCTGAAGGTCACCGTCATGTCGCCAGCCGCGACCTTGTCCATCACCGCGCCAAGACGCTTGAGGGTGGTGCGGGTCGAGGCGTAGAAGCCGCCGTAAAGGTAAAAAATCAGCACAAACACCACCGACAACGCCACGGCCTGCAAGACCATATGCGTGCGGTTCTGCTCCAGTCGCTGCTGTAACTGGGTGCCGAGAAACTTCAGGGTGGCTTCATTGAGTTGGTAGGTCTGGTCCATCAGGCCCGTGACCTGATCGTAAAAGCCCTGCCACGGCGCATCCAGCGTGTCGGCCATCACCACCTGCTCTTCGAACAGTTCACTGGCCTTTTTCAACGATGCCTTGCTGTTATCGGCCTGAGCGGCCAGGGTTTCCCGTGCCGCATTGCTGGAACCCAGCGCGTCCTGCAACTTCAGGGCATATTCGGCCTGTAGTTTTTCGATCTGCGCCAGCAACTCATCAAAACGGGTACTCGATGCCGAGTTGAGAAAGCCCTGCCCCAACGAAAAAGAGCCCATCGCCCGACCTTCACCCAGAAGCTGGGTCACGGGCGGGGTGACATTGGTAATAAGTTCGCTCAGCTGGCGCATGTCGCTCTGGGTGTCGCGGCTGAGGCCGGCCTGACTGGCGATGATCTGGCTGAAAATTTGCGCGTTGCCGAGCAACTTGCCGATCATCGCGCTTTTGCTTTGCAGGGAGTTTTCCGCTTGCTGGGCCTTGAGCGCGGCGATCATTTCATCGCGCTTGCCATCGAAAACCATGATTTGCTCGGGGTCAGCGGTCATCGCTGTCAGCCCTTGCAAACGGGTCAGCACATTTTGCCCCAGGGTACTGATCTGCGACTCGACATTGCCGGCCTTGCCGGACTGACCGAGGGTGACGTTGATCTGCACCAGGTTGTTCAGGGTTTCCAGATCGCGCCGTAACGTCAGGCTGCTGCCCAGTAGGTCAAGGCTCTGCAGCTCGACCCGGGTGCCCTGGAATTCTCGATAAGAATCGCGCACCAGATAGAAGTTGGTCACCAGCATCGGCACAAGGAACAGCACGCTGATCAGGCTGAACTTCATGCCAAAGCTCAGGCGATTCATCAGCGCGACGGCGGGATAGAGCAAGCTCTTCACTGGAAGTCTCCCTTTGATTTCTTATTTTTATTGGCAGGCGCGGGTCGAGAGCAGATAGCCACTATTCGGCGCTGTCTCTGTATAGCTTAAATCGGCGGGAGGTTTTGTAACTTAAGGTTAACGGCGAGATGCACGCGGACTGGTAGCCGCTGCCGAAGGCTGCGTCCGGCTCGGGCCGCGATCGGACGCAGCAGTCGTAAATCCTGATTACGCGGTGAGCCTGACAAACCGCGGTGACTGAGTTGGCGACTGCTGCGCAGCCGGACGCAGGCTGCGCCAGCTGCTACAGGGGGATCAGCGTTGTTACGGAAGGACGGTCCACAACGCAAAACCGGCGTACCAGAGCACTGCCGCGCGCAGCAGCAGTTCCCAGATCCGGTCCAGGCTGTTGATGCCGTCAGGCCCGACCACCGGTGCCGGGATTTCACCCGCCACCAGCCCGACCTTCTCGATCAATTGGGCGGCGCTGATGTTCCAGTTCAGTAGCTCATGCAACATCACTCGGCTGACCGCGACAAAGTTGCCGACCAACGCAAAACTCGCCGCCAGCAGACGCACCGGCACCCAGTCGAACGCATGACGCAGTTTTACGGCGCGCTCGACTACGGCCGGGTTCTGCCCGTGTTCTTCGACCAGGGCCAGCAGTCGATAGCTCAGGGCCGCGACCGGCCCCAGCAGGAAGTACCAGAAAATCACCGCGAAAAAGCTCTGATAAGCCTCCCACAGCAGATGCCCTTCGACCCGTTCCAGCAGTTGTTCGCCGCTATCGGCGCAGATACCCACATCGCGGTCCGCTACATGAGCGGCGGCTTGCAGGTCTTCCCGGCGCCAGGCATCGCGAAACGGCCCGAGACCGGCCAGCAGATCACCGCGGCCGAGACTGTAAATCACCACCAGCAGGTGCACCGGCAACGCCAGCAGACCGTAAGCCACCGGGTCCAGTACCAGTAGCAGCAAACCCAGCAGTGCCACTGGCAACAACACCAGTATCACCAAGATCAGCCACGGACTTTTCGCCAGACGCGGACTGACCTCAAGCTTGTTCAGCTCGCGAATCCATCCACCATCGCGCTGAACCCGATGACGCAGGGCCGAGAACTTCTCGATCCAGACCGCCAACAGCAACACCAGAAAACTCATTGTTGTTCCTCTTTTGCCAGGGCCGCCCGATAGCGTGCCCAGTCGAACGCAGGCCCAGGATCGGTTTTACGCCCGGGTGCGATGTCGCTATGCCCACAAATGCGCTGTGCGGTGATGGCCGTGAACGCGCTTTGCAGCTGCCGGGTCAGGGTCGTCAACGCTTGATACTGAGCGTCGGTGAACGGCAGATCATCCGTGCCTTCAAGTTCAATGCCCACGGAAAAATCGTTACAGGTTTCCCGCCCTTCGAAACTCGAGACGCCGGCATGCCAGGCACGTTCAAGACAAGAGACAAACTGAGTGACGGTGCCGTCACGTTCGATCAGAAAGTGCGCAGACACACGCAGGTCGGCGATCCCTGCAAAGTAGGGGTGCTCCGTGACATCCAGACGATTCTGGAAAAATTCCTGCACCTTGCCGGTGGCGAATTGCGCAGGCGGCAAACTGATGTTGTGGATCACCAGCAGGGAAATTTCGTCCGAGGGGCGCGCATTGAAGTTGGGCGAGGGGCAAATATCTACGCCCTGACACCAACCGCTCGCGGGGTCCAACTGCATACAGGTTCCTTCAACGACGACTGTGTAGGCGCCCAGTATGCCGCGATAGACCCTCGGGGCGCGATCACTTGCCGTGATTGAGGCGCCGCAGGTTGCCGATCACCGACTCCAGCGCCCGGTCGAACAGCAAGGTGTCGTCCAGCGCGCGCACCGCGCCACGACGAAATTCCAGCGCCAGGCCGGTACGGCTGCGTTCCAGCACTTTCATCCCGGTGCGATTGACGAAAATGTACTTGCCGGTGGCTTCAATGATCGCCGCCAGCTTGCAGCGAAGGGTGTTTTCCTCGTCTTCCTGAAACTCGACCCAGCACCCCAACCGCAGTTGATCGACCTGAAGCAGACCGGCATCGTCCTCCGGTAAACGCACTGACGCCGTATCGACCGGCCCTTCGTCCGCGGTTCGCAGGACGATTTCCTGCAGCACTTGGACCATTACCCGCGTATCGACAGACCGTTCAAGCATTTTCCCAGGACGTTCGAACAGTTGAACGTGCAAGGCTTCCAGCTCACTGAAAAATTCGCTGGTGGCGAACGGATCGAAGGCCGAACTGCTCAGCCCGTCGCGCAACGACTTGAGCAACCCAGGCACCAGCGCCAACAAGCGCAGGCTCGCATCGGATTCATCATGACGCTGTACGCTCCAGATCAATTGCTCCATGGACTGCACATCCGCGTGCCACTCGGCCGACTGATCGCCGTGCTTGAGACAGGTCAGCAGCAGCACCTGGCTCCACGCTTCCTGGACAAACACCACCACCCGCTGCGGCAATACTTTGCCCAACAAGGCCTGATTCAGTACCTGTTCGACGCGCTGACGGGCCAGCTCAGTCCTGGCGCGGCCTTCTTCGGCGTCACGGGTGCGTTGCTCCAGCAGCTCACTGCGACGGCGCTCATCGCTGGTGAAGGCGAGAAAATCCGCGAGCAATTCGGAAAAGACCGCCGGATCATCGACAAAATCGTTCAGCAACCGTTGCACCACTTGCTCAATGCGCAGATACAGGCTGTCGCGCTCATGGTCATCGCACTCGCCCCAGCCCATGGCTGCGGTGGCGATTTCATTGAGCAGGCGTCGGGCCGGGTGACTGCTGCGGCTGAAGAAGCTCTTGTCGAGCACCGCCACTTTCAGCATCGGGATCTGCAAACGGCCGATCAACGCCTTGAGCGAGTCCGGCAGGTTGCGGTCATCAAGGATGCATTCGAAGAGCATGGCGATCAGGTTGATCACGTCTTCGTCAGCCACCCCGACCACGCGTGACTTGCCACTTTTGACGCTGACCCGGGTCAGCAGTTGTTCGAGCTGGTTTCGCAGATCGAAGTCGTCCTGGGCTGCCGGCGCCGGCACATATTGCTGCAAGTGCGAGAGCAGCCGCATTAGGTCACGGGTGGAAATCGGCTGTGTCTGGGCACTGGCTTCAAGGGTCGGCGCGACACTGCCACGCACGTGAAACAGCAACTCCTGCAACGCCGCGAAGACTTCCTGCACGCTGTCGTCGATCGGCGGGCCACCGGCGCGAGTGTTGGCCGGCGCGGATTCAGCTCCGAGGCTGGCCGTCGCACGATCCATGACCCGACGCGCAGGGGCGGGCTTAAGGTCAGGCAGAACACCGGTGGCGACCAGCAACTGATTGGCTTCGGCGTAGAGCTGATTGGCATCCCTGAGCACATAGCGTTCGAACAGTTTGAGGATGATCAGCTTGACCTTGATCTCCACCCCCAGGTTGCGCCCGGCCTGCAAAAAGTACTCGCAGAGCATCGCCGGCCCCATGGGATTGTGTAGATCGAGCAGTTCCCTGCCCAGCAGTGCGCTGAGTCGGGCGGTCAGTTGGTCCAGGGCGAAGCCGTCGCGGTTCAGCACTTTGCTGACCATCGCCTCCACCGCCACGCTACGCTCCATGTCGTCATCGGGCAGCGCCACCGAAGCGCCGAAGACCAACGCCTGGGGCGAGGCAGACTGAGTGATGTCGTACTGGGTGAGGCTGACAAAAGCCGCGAAGAATTGTTCGAGAAAGCCGCGTTCGATGTTTTTGCGCTTGAGGCGCAAGTCGCGCATGGCTTCGAAGAAGAGGTTCTGTTCGACGTCATTGCGGGCCCGGTCGGCCATTTCGAACAGCGTGTCGTCGGCGTTATCGAACAGTTCCTGCAAACCATGCCTGAGCTGTTGGGCGGCCTTGTCGCGAACCTGAAGCAGAATCACAGGCAGGCGGGCGAGCGGCGAGTGAGTCGCCTGGTCGGTAGCGACCTTGTGCAAAGGCACTACATTCCCGTCGTTGTGCATTCAGGCCTCCTGAAACGGTGAGTCTTCGAATAGTCGTCAATCCAAAACCACGTCAAAGCCATGACGTCAAAAGCAAGGCGGATTATCTTGCAAAAGATGTCCCCTCTACCAGCAGACTCTGCGTTTCCCATTGAAATAGACGCTTATGGCAGACGCTGACTTAGTGCCGATTGCTCAGGCGAATCGACCAAATGCAGGTTTCAGAGCGATGGGAACGCTTCTGATGCCTTGGGTTGCCCAGCGCCATGGCCCTATAATCGGGCCACTTTGTTTGTGGAGTCCGTTATGCCGAATCTACGTCTCGCCGATTTGACCGCCGAAATCGAAGCCAACGTGCGCCGTGCGTTGCTCGAAGACATCGGCAGCGGCGACATCACCGCACAGCTGATCCCGGCCGAACGCCTGGCCAAAGCCACCATCATTACCCGCGACGCTGCCGTCATCTGCGGCACAGCTTGGGTTGAAGCAGTGTTTCGGCAGCTGGACCCACGTGTTGCGGTGCACTGGCAGGTGCGTGATGGCGAGCGGGTGAAACCCAATCAGGCGCTGTTCCACCTCGAAGGCCCGGCGCGCTCGCTGCTGACGGGCGAACGCAGTGCACTGAACTTCCTGCAGTTGCTTTCTGGCGTGGCCACACGCGCGCAGTACTTGGCGGATTACGTTGCCGAGACTCAGGTGAAGTTGCTCGACACCCGTAAAACCTTGCCGGGGCTGCGTCTGGCGCAGAAGTACGCCGTGACCTGCGGCGGTTGCCACAACCACCGCATCGGTCTGTACGACGCGTTCCTGATCAAGGAAAACCATATTGCTGCCTGCGGTGGCATCCCGGAGGCGATCAAAGCCGCGCACAAGATTGCCCCGGGCAAACCGGTGGAGATCGAAGTGGAAAGCCTGGAGGAGCTGAAGGAGGCCCTGGCGGCCGGTGCCGACATCATCATGCTCGATGAGTTGAGTCTGGATGACATGCGCGAAGCCGTGCGCCTGAACGGCGGCAAGGCGAAACTGGAGGCCAGCGGCGGTATCAACGAAAGCACGCTGCTACCGATCGCCGAAACCGGGGTGGATTACATCTCGATTGGTGCGATGACCAAGGATGTGAAGGCTGTCGATCTGTCGATGCGTCTGAGCCTTTGATAACGCCTGCGTGAATGAAAAATGCCAGCCTCGTGAGGCTGGCGTTTTTATCAGACCACCAGGTTATTCATCTCGCAGTACTCTTCCCACTCGACGCCCAACACCTCGGCAGCCTCCTTGTGCAGAACAAGGCGCGCAGCCTCGAACTCTTCAGGGGTTGAGGTGTACTTGAGCGTCAGCTCCCACGGCTGCAAGCCCTGAGACTCTGCCTCATCCTCGAATGCCCACTGGATCTGGTCTTTCTGATCGTCGGCGGGCAAGTCCTTGATCTCTTCGGCTAGCTGGGGCGAATCCAGCAAGTACTTCTTCAGCGCTTCTGCGTGTCTGGCTTCTTGGGTCAATTCTTTAACGGTCATGGCGTTCTCTTTGATCTGGGGAATGGAAGATGGATCTGGATCATCAAGGATCTCTCTGACGCAAAAAACCGTTTGAAGCCCGGTTTGTCTGGCCTTCAGAACCATTCGGGATCGTCTGAAAACAACGTGTCGCTCGTGCCCGAGACAGGAATCGAACCAATCGACCCGAGCCCAGTAAAAACAGTAAGACTTATAGCTACAAAAACAAATTAGGTACTCATTAAGGGACTCAGCAAAACCAAGGCCCTCCGTCAGCTCTTAACTGCTCTGCCACATCAGCTTAGCCCAAGCTTTGCGATTGGACTACTGTTCCGGGGACCACACAATCTTTCCATTTTCTCTTGACCCCAACGTCAGTCGGGGAGCGATCAGAGGCTCTTCTTGCCGCCTAGGTCGATTTTGACTAGCGGCGGCTTGCATGGAGCTAGTCCGCAGCGCAGCGAACATTGCTGTCGAAGGCTGCTTTTAGGAGAGGAAATGGCGACCCAGAGCCCTCGATAATTGGCATCGGGAGTTATGGCCCGCACTGGATCTGGCGAGCGATCATGCAAAGACTGCTTTCGGCCAGAAGCAGTCAATCGGCAAATGAAATTTGCCTTGTTCCACTCTTCAATGTTGTATGTAATCTACGCTCGTTCAGTGAATAAAATGGTCGCGAGAATGGACACCAGTTCCCTCACATTTCAACAGCTGTTTCGTCCGGAAAGCTACTCAAATGGCTGCACTGTGGCCGAACGATGCTCAATCGATTTTCTGATTAACGAACGTTCGTTGCTCAATGCTCTCGTCACGGCTGCTTGTGATCATTCAGACTATATGGGCTGTTTTGTCAAAGGCTTTCCGGAGCCAAACAACCTGTCTAACTCTCGCCTACTTTTACGCGAACACGCTGAAACAGAAAGTGGTCGTATGCTCCTCTACATCTGCCCCGAGTGCGGCGACATCGGGTGTGGCTCCTACTCAGTACATGTTCACCAAAACGATGACTGCTTTACGTGGGATTCCTTTGCTTACGAGAACGGTTATGAAGAGCCTCTGATCATAGAAGGCGTTGGCCCCTTCACATTTGAGAGGCATGCATATGAGGCGGCTATCAACGATGCAGCGGGGATTTAAGAGGTGATTCAACTGCACTACTAAAGCGGGATTGATTGCCTGCCTTCGCAACGGGCAGCCATCGGCCAAAAGCAGACCATGGACACGCAGCTAATACGTCAGTAGTGCAAAAAAATATGCCGCATTCCCCCTTCTTGATGTCGCGTTTACAGACTCGATTTTTTGATTGCTCAAGGGATTACGCATGAACATGGAATATTATGCGACATCGCATGTCGCAAAATTAATTGTTATGCCAAAAGCCGTACGGCAACTCAAAGTTGAATGATCGGAGCAATAAAGTGGAAATCAAGATTGATATATTGGATTCTCCAACAGAAAAGGATCAAGGAGTTCTGAATAATAGGTTTTCAGAATATCTTCGAATTCAATATCCAAATCTACCGCCAGAATCGGAAGATAAAATATTTATGGTGGTTGCACACGATGAAGTAGGCGACTACATCGGTGCAATAAGCTGTAATTGTTACTGGGATGGCTTAGAAATTGATACCTTTTGGGTTAAGGAATCTCATCGCGGTAGAAAAGTCGGTTCTATGCTATTGGAAAAAGCAGAAACGATTGGCGCCAACAATGGGGCAGTAGTTGCATTCTTAAAAACCGTTGATGCTAAACAGTTCTATGAGCAGCATGGGTATGAGATTTATGGTGTTCTTGAGGATCGACCAATCGGGACTAACCTGTATCATTTAAAGAAACGGCTAGTAAAACATGCATAACAACTGGTTCAAACCGTTCGCTTCGCTCACTGGGACGGGCTAAAGCCCGCCCCTTAACCAAATGCTGGTCAGCGTCCGCATTGGGTCGATTGCAGCCCTTCGCGACGGGCAACTATCGGCCAAAAGCGGACGTTCGCCCCACAAGCACCTAACCAGGAGTTAGCATGCCACTTGATACAAGCAGCTACGTTTATTTCTTTCAAGGCGCATGTGCTGAGTCCCATATCGCAGCACTGTTTCAGTTCGCTGGGTTTGAGGTAACGAAAATAACACCAGATTCAGGAATTGATCTCGTGGTTACCAATATAGCTCGGTCACGCTTCGCAAGCGAGACGCCTAAATCTATAAATGTTCAAGTCAAAAGTACGATAATGAAAAATGAGATCGCCAGCTTTTGGATTGCCGAGGATGAGCTGGATTTCTTGAGTCAGGGCGAAAACCGTTACACCGTTTTCGCCTATTTTTATGATTTAGAGAAGACGCTCGATTTGGACGATTTTCGCGCTTACACAAATCAGATGGACGAATCGGTTGACACTGAGTCACCAGAATTGCAGTCGATTGATCGCAAGGACGGCGGGGCCAGCAAGAAACATAAAAATCATATCTTGGAGTTCACAAAATACTCGTTAGATTTGTTTTGGCTTAGTTCCAAACAGATCCAGCGATCAAGAGACGAGGGTTTATGGGAGTACTCTGTTGAATTTCAAAAGTGGGGACTTCATATCTCAACTCAGGATGGGTTCTTGTCAATTCACAATATGAAAAACGATAGTTTTGCCTGTCCAGTTTCGGCGCTACAAGAGGTTCGCTACATGATGATCTCAAGCCAGTCCCAAGCGAGTTTTGACGAAGGAAAATTTTCGTATCTACACGTATAGGATGAACAAAAATAATTGGCAGCCGGTGTCCTCGAAAGGTCGTCAAGCTAGATGACCGACATCCAACTTTGAAAAAAGACCTTATGTTTTTTCGATCGATCCGTGAACGCATTTGCTCGGCGCTTATAATGAGGCTCTCAGTGTGCTGCCAAGAGCTTCTTCCAACGGCAAACGATGCGGGTGAGCCCGAGAATGTTGTTGATCTCGAGCGACGTGCGCACGATTTGGCACGCGCGGCAGAGGCGGCGGCGGACGCCGGCGACTGGCAGGTCGCTCCGGAACTAGAAACTCGACGTCAAGAAATCGACGAAGAATTAAGAGAAGCGCGGCGGAGATGGTTTGCCGAACGTGAGGCACAAGAACTCGAAAGAGTTATCGGCCGACCGAAATTACAGGGTGGACCGCGATCCCGATTGTTTGCCACACAGGCTCGTTTAAATTTTGCGTTCGCAAAGCTCTACATGAGACTCTCAGCGAATCACGGACGTTGAGGCAATAAATGTCCGCTTCGGGGCGACTGCGGCTCTTCGCGACAGGCAGAAAACGGCCATAAGCAGCCAATCACCATGATTCAATGAATCCGGGGTTCACCAAGTCCACATGCGCGCATGTGGCGAGCACGCATCAAGTGCAACTCTAAATTGCCTGCATTACCGGTTCAAAAAATAGGGCTAACCGAACAGCTGGCACGTCCTCAAGTCGACCAAACGTCATGACCAGGCGAGTCACATCGGTACGCTGAAATCCGCCAGCTGGCATAGACCCACGAAGCTTATAGGTGAGCAACTGTTCGGCCTCCGTTGTTGTATTTGTGGGCTCAGCCTCGGCTTCCTTGGCACCAAAGCAATGCAATAACAAATCTCTCTAAGCACAGAGGGTCATCGTGCTGGTCGGCAAATCATCCTGAAAAACAATAAAAAAATGTATTCCAATAGCAAAATACTCTTAGGCGAAAGCCACTCAAATCTATGCTCAATGAAATGTAGTCGCGTCAATGATCAAGGTTTCTATGCCAGATAAAGCGATAAAAAATCATAAGCAAAAAACTCATGACAGGTCACAAGCAAATATCCCGACAGCCATCTAAGAGCCATATAAATGCATAAGATAATCACAATCAATGGACTCTATCTACTGTCAAAATCAAAACTATCATTTCAATCTAATGCTGTACAAGCCCTTAGTGAGGACAGGGGGTCAGTGATAGATGAAATTTTGGATAGCGCCGTCGAAACCGTGGTGGATTCCATTGGAAAGGGAGTTGGTGGCGAAGTAATAAAGAAAATATTTGGAAGTCAAAATAAGTGGGAGAAGGAAGTCTCAAGTCAACTATCAATAATAATTAATAAACTTGATGAAATAATCCAGTCAATCGAGGAGCTAAAAAAATTCTTTCGCGAATCTCAACTCCAAACCATTAGAGAAATGCTTAGAGTAGTGGTTATTGGAAATATACAAACGATCTCCGATGTTATTAATGACATACGATCGGAGAAGAAACTAACAGCCGCCAGCAAAGATCAGCTAACGCAGGCAACCAAGGACCTCTCAGTCTGCATAGATGGAATTCTCAGGTATGTCGAAGAAAATACAAACAAGCCTTTGGGGCTCCCTCTTTATGCAGCAGTACAAGCTGGAGTTATAATGCTTGATGTTGGCTTTAGAATTTTAAACTCTAAACTTGCCAAACCAAAGCTTGAGCGAGCAATAGTGAAGTTCGAGGAGTGGCATAGCTACCTAAACGATATATCACTCCCCATGATAAGTAGCGCACATTCCGAGGCCACATTTCTTGAAAACCAACAAAAGCTTGCAACATGTTCCCTGGAAAGCAGAAGCAATCAATACACCCAAGGTATTAATATAATTGAATACTATACAATTTTAAAAGTAAAGATTGAGGGGGGTGCCAACAAAGATTTCAGGTTTGTTGATTTTGAAAAGGGAGAAGAATTTCTCGGCGAAAACTATAAAGAGGTATACGACACCTTGATATCAAAATCTCCGCAATTTCCATTTCCTTACGGCTTTAGGCCGTACTATGCGTCATATGGGCACTACATCGAAGTTCTTGATATAAGGAGAAATGTGTACTACATGATTTTACCCATGATCACTACGCTCAATAGCCGCCGAGGAAGCCTTCTGTTAAATCTTAAATACATATCTGACATTCAATCCCTTATGAATAGCCTGTCACTCTCAAAGCTGAGGCTAACAAAGATAAAGAAAAATAACTATTAAAGCTTCTCAGTGACAATATCAGCGGAACCATGCTGCCCGTGGGGCAAGTCCGCTCACGCAAAGGCGGCAGTTTGCCTGTCGGTGGTCGATACCTGTCCGATGACTGCTTTGGGTCGACTGCAGCCCGTCGCGACAGGCAACAATCGGCCAAAAGCAGACACTCAACCCATCAGCAAAACTAGGGATAACTCAGTTAGTCTTCATCCAACTTTAGCTCAAACGCTATAGGAGCGCTTCTTAGTATCTGACCTGGCCCTGGACCAAAGCGTCTTGGTACTGTCTCTTGCTCCAATGATGTTGCCCAAATATCGCGAACTTTAGCAGAGTCGATTTGATGGCTATTTTCGGCAATCGTGATAAACCTTTTGATTAATGCTGCGATTATTGCATACGAAAGAGATATGACATGCGGAAGTACTCTAAAACCGGTCTCGGAAAAGCCATCATAGGCAATTTTGTTGTTTCTGCCGAGCAGGTAACTTTTGGTTATCGCACTATGTGTCCTATGTGTATACTTGCTGAGGTCGCTGTAAAGATTGCTTAAGTTTTTTGCTTTATCCTGGCATTCGAATTTTTTTATGAATTCTCTAAACACCCTATGTGGAATGACTTCGTTGTTATACCACTTTGCGAGATCTTTCTTTGCTCCGTCACCAGCCAAATAAAAGTAGGCCGAAATGTCCATTGTTTCTACCGCGTCACGAAATAATCGCGAGGCAATTCGATGCCTCTTTTCTTCTGTTAATTTCAAGGCATCTATGAGCGCCTCTAAGGCATCTATTTGTATTAGCCAGATCGCTTTGTCTAGAGTTTTTTCATCTCGATCAAAGTGCATATCTTTTTCTGCATAGTGACATTTTATTGATGATAGAACTTTACAAGCCTCTCGATGAAATTGCTCTTGCCCCCCATACTCATAGGGTTCATTCCATGCATCTTCTGTGTCTCTGTCCCATACAAAACTTGGCATAAGTCTCGCCCATGAAGCCAACTGTCATTGATATGCCATGTCGCGATTTTAATCGCGATGGCGTGTCGCATAATGTTCCTTGTCGCCCTGTTAGTCCTTGTCTAGCTTTGAGGTGGTCGCGGCAGTTCTGGGAGAGACGCGACATGGATGACGGAAAGCCCTGCCACCCTCCAAATTCGATATCAGCATCGGTGACACTACTCATTTGCCATCACCGTGTCCATCGTCCACTTTCGGCCGAAAACTGCCCCCCACAACGGCAACTATTGGCCGATAGCTGTCCTCCGCTCCCAGCTGATTTGTCGCTTTATTCCTAAGTTAGGCGACACGCACGCCTCCCCTGGAATTGCCGGGTTTGGGCTGTCGCATAAATCTGTCGCACGTTATAAATTGCTTGCGACAATATATGCGACAGGTACTTCATGGAAAATTCAGGACAGCAGATTGGTTACGCTCGGGTTTCGACGCAAGGTCAGGATCTGGAGCAGCAACGAACTGCCCTAGGGCAAAACGGTTGTCAGAGAATTTTTGAAGAGAAGGTCAGTGGGGCTAAGCGAGACCGTCCCGAACTGGGTCGGCTGCTCGATCACTTGCGACCAGGTGATGTGCTGACCGTGACGCGGCTGGATCGCTTGGCCAGGTCAACGACAGACCTGCTCCACATTGCAGAACGGCTCAAAACCATAGGGGCAGGTCTGCGTTCACTTGCAGAGCCATGGGCCGACACCACTTCACCAGCTGGGCGCATGGTTTTAACAATCTTCGCCGGAATCGCTGACTTTGAGCGGTCACTTATTGGTGAACGCACCAGCGCTGGTCGAGCTGCCGCAAAAGCCAAAGGCGTCCGATTTGGACCAAAGCCTGCTTTGATTCCAGAACAGATAATCCATGCGCGACGGATGATTGAGGAGGGCCAATCAGTCTCCGAGGTCGCGCGTCTCCTAGGCGTTCATCGAGCCACGCTATACCGTGCTTTGCCTCAATAGCAGACTGCGAAATTGCACTCCGCTTGACCTCCCGCTTGCATTCGACCTAACCAGTCATTTGCATTCATTCTGACCACCAATTGCATCGGATTTGACCAGCACGCCTTGTAATCATGATCGGCAGAGAACGGCCAGAAGCGGTCTGTCGTGATTGCGGGCTATGTGCTCGCATCATGCTGATTACGACCATTTAGGCAGACATGCACGAGCGACGATGTGAGGCCCGAGGTAGGCGTGGAGCTTTGCATCGATACTGGATGGCGTATATTCGCCAGCCATAGGTAATGACTCCAACGAAGGGGGGGGCAGATGACAAATGGGGTGGGTGGAGTTGCGGTTGCACCGCAGGCATTTAGTGATGACGACGTGCTGCAAGCGAGCTTCCACCTGGAAGCAGCGACCGAGGGAACAGAGCATGCACGAAAGCTCTTCCTGCGAACGTACACTCTTGCCAACGCTCAGGATCGAATTTGGCATGCAATGCCTGAGGAAGACTGGCCGCTGCTGGCGACCATCCTTCCCAACAGCATCATCATGCGGCCGATCCATATAAATCCGTACGCACAGCGCTACCTGAAGCCCAAGAACGGGCGTTTCACCAAGGTCATCTACGTTGACGACTATGGTGCTGAGTTGCCGAATGACGCTGAAGCTGCGGCGTCGCGCATTGACTCGCGCTTAGCCTGGCGCCTCTTTGATCCTGCAGAAAATGGCCTCGGTCTGAACAGGGATCTTGACCCGGTGTGGCAAGGCCTATCGCGGATTCAGCACGCTGAAGTACTCGTGATCAGTCAGCATCCGGAAATGCACGCCAAAGACGGCGTGGTTTCGATTAGCGTTGATGAGGTCGACAAACTGCGTCGCACCTTCAATCGGGTCACGACGAATGGCCGTAAGCTGATTCGTCAAACAAAGCTAGGCATCGTGCACGACGAAATGCTCACAAGGCTTGACCCCGAACGATTCCAACGAGTCATGCAGGTGAACCAGACCTTGGTCGAGGTTCAACGCGAGGGTACGAAGCAGGCTGCTGCCCGGGAGCGGGCCGAGCGTCGAACCAATGTGCAGGTCGTGCGAAAGCAGCTCAGTTCGCTAGTAACGGAGGCTCCCCAGGAGCTGATGATTCTGCACGCCGAGATTGAGCGGGTGACACTCGTAAAGATGATCGAAGCATTCAAGGCGAAGCTTGCCAGTAAACTCACCGAACCGCACTGGCAGACGTTCTTTGAGCAGAACAAATTCGTCCTGAGTTTGGTCTTTGCGCGTCCTGTCGAGCTAACTCATACGCAATTCCATGCAAAGGGGTCCACCTTGACCGGTGCAGGTGCTCAGATCGGCGACTTCCTGTTCAAGGAATATGGTCAAGCACTTGCCATTGTTGAAATCAAAACGCCGGAGACAGCCCTGCTACAGGACGCGGCTTACCGCGGGCAGGAAGTAGTATTTGGTCCGAACTCGAAACTTTCTGGTGCTGTGACCCAAGTGCTGTTCCAGCAGAGCGAGCTTCGGAAACGCTGGATGACTCATGTACAGGACAACCCGACCCTGCGCATGTCCGATGCCGATGTCATCAAATGCGTGGTTGTTGCAGGCCGCTTACCCACAGATCCAGCCAAACTGCGCAGCTTTGAGGTGTTCCGAAATGCGTGTAAGGACGTGGACATAGTCACCTTTGACGAACTTCTAGCGAAGCTTGAGTTTCTAGAGAAGCAACTGGCTCCGAAGCCTGAACTAGACCTGTTCTGACCCGGGGATCCCGCCCGATGATGCCGGACCCGCTGGGCTGCTCAAGCTTGCCGGAACTCCTCTCCTAGGTGTACGGAACGGTTGCTAGCGCCATGATGGTGATTCGGCTGGTGGCGACCTGTGATGGTGATAGGCCGTTCACCGTTGGGTTCGGGTTCGGGTGCGTGCATGCGCACCTGGGAATAGCCTCGGAAAGCTCGCCTACGCAAAGCCTAGATCAACTATTAAGATACTTTATGTAAGCAAATCCCTTCGCTTCCGATGTTCGTAGTTCTCCTTAAGCTTTCGACTAAGGATTCCTCCTTAACACGGCCTCTCCGGGCAACAGTTATTTCTATTTTCTCAATCCAGATATAGCCGCTCTTATCTGCATTCGGCTTAGCATAAACCATCATATCTACGCCAGGAGAACCAGAGAAAACCCCTTTCTCTTCCGGCTTAGAAAAGTTGAATATAAGTTCGTTTTTATCGGTCGGCTCAGAACTTTCACTGCTCGAAATTGGCGCCCCCATCTGGGATGCCAATGGCATCTTGGCAATGTACTGTTTTTTTCCATCCTTGATCTGAGGAATGATCTCCAGAAAGAATTGCTTCCTGTCACCCTGGCTGGAAGGAACAGAACACTCATCACCTTCTGTCAAAAAATACTTTCCTTCAAACTCATAGGAGTCATTCCAGCAAGCACTGAGAGACAAAGACGCCATACAAATTAAAGCCGATTTCCATTTATTCACTGCGGCCACTCCATTGATTTCAATTTGCCATTATCTACATTTTTGGCTTATGGATTCCACCGATTCACAGCGCAGATAAGTGCCTCGTCCATCGAGCCAAACACGCCCCAGATAGATGGGCGATCCGGTGCCATACCATCAAGGCACCTAACCTCATGATCGGCCCCAGTGCGCTCGATGAAGGGCCTCTCCCACCAGCGCGAACGCTGCACCTCACCGCGTAGCAGATGATTCGTGGTGTCGAATCCGACCGGCAGTGCCGGGTCAACCAGAACCTCGTCGATCAGCTCTACTGCATAGAACACCAACTCGCCCAGCTGAAACTCTTGTAGATCCACTCGGCCACTATTGACCCGCTCCAGATGCGGCTCGACCGCCTCTAGCGTGCGTCGTGCTGATCGTTGCATGGCGTCCAGCGCATCGAGGTCGAGAAGCGCTAGATCGTTGTTAGTCCTGATCATGGTCATGTCCTTTTGCCTCACGCCATTTCACTAAGCCCCACAGACCGCCCCCTAAGACAGCCAGTGCACAGAGTCCCCATAACGGCACCAGACGATTGGCGCCCAGCCAAAATCCGGCCCCCACACAGACAATCGTTACCAACATTCGCCTCATACACGCGCCCTTCATTTACGTTGGAGAGACGACGCTAACCCGAAATTTTCGGTTTCATGGCACTGCTGCTGAAAAATCGTCAGTTCCCCTAATGGGAATTGAGGGTGTCGCGATGGGATACCTGGGAAGGGCAACGGCATCAAAAAGAAAGTAATGGGCGCCACTGTGAATAGTGGTGATTTCTCAGTGGTATTTGTGTGATTGCTAGTGACTCGCAAGACTTTCCCTGCGCAGCACAGTGGGCTGACTGTATGCCCATTGTGATCCCCAGCGTAACCCAGTGGTTGCACAGAGATTTCAAGCAGCTTTTAAAAGGAATGGCTGTGAGCACAGGTGGTTTCTCAGTGGTATTTGCAGGACTTCTGAAGGTTTACTGAGTTTTACCCAAGAGTAAAAATAATAATGAGTGCCCGTGGAGAGAATGGAAAGTCAGCCGTTATGATCAGTGAGGGCAAGAGGCTCACCGACCGAGTGAGCTGGTGATGCTGAGGATGTCGGAAATCGACACACAGCATCACATGCCTATCCCTCATGATCAGAAACCAACGCACTCAATTGGATAGATGGGCCCGCGCTGCGGTGTGCCTAACCAAGCGCATCCCCCGCCGCACCAGCTCACTCGACCGGTGAGCCTCCTGCCCTAAACATCACCGCTTCGGTGGAACCTTCTTTGGTGGAATCAGAGCCGAGCGACGCGTTCCAATCGATCTATCTGTAGTGGGGGTCGTGGGCCAATACGCCCTTGCCACGCTACCGGAAGCATCTCGCGCCGGACGAGCGTGTGGTGCCGAGCTAGATCCTGTAGGGCTTGGCGGGATCGGTCGTGGGGGAGTCGCACCACCAGAACCACCACCAGGACTTCTCCCCTTGCCACCAGCAGCGCCTAAAGCACCTAGCCGGCTAATCGCCATAACAGTTCCCACAGCACGTGTAACAAACCCACCGACACCACTGGCCGTGGCCATAGCCCCTGTCAGGCTGCCAGCCAAGCCGCCCACTGAAACGCCAGTCAGACTCGATGCAATCCAGGTCGTAATAGCCAACAGAATTGCTGCAATCGCGCCCATAAACCCACGTACCGCATCAAAATCAGCACCTGATCCAGACCAACCGCTAGCAGCGGCAGCTTGCCCGATGGCGACAGCGGCCATGACGAGGGATACAGCCACAATTAGTGCGTGCGCAAACAGCATCGCGATCACGGGAAAAAATAAGAGGGAGAGCCAGCTAATCAATACTCCCACGCCACGCAACGGAGCCAGCAACAGCGCCAAAGGCGCAGCGAGTAATACGATCCAGAACAGCCATGCTGACAACAGCACGTATCCCGGCAGCAGGGTTTGAAGATCTAGCCAGCCAGACCAATCCTTGAACATTTGAACACTGGCAAGAATGCCAGCACCGATTTCGGCGCCATCCGGCGAAAGGCCGGTGGTTTTCTCCAGTGATCGCGTCATGAAGCGCTGCCAGGCCACGGCCGTGCTCACGGCGCCCACCTCAGCACTTACCCGCTGGCCACCTGCGATTGTCCCCCCAGCTTCTTTCAAGGCTAGGTAGGCCTGCTCAGCCCCCAACTGAGCAATTTTGTAGGCCTCCAGGCAACTGGTTGGTTGGAACATCATTGCATTATCATCAGCCCCGATAACCTGAGACTTCTGACCCGGAATCAACGTTATGGGTAGATACGAGGGTGTTGAATCCGGCTGCCCGGCGAATAGCGCTTGCCAATGGACTTTGGTCGGCAGTGCGTAACGGCCTCCCATAAAAGGCCCGGCGCTGCCCAATGCGGCTATTCCTGCCTCACGGCGCGCTTGAACCGAACCAAGGTCTACCGCTTTCTCAATCCCTTTCCGGGCGGCACCTCCACCCAGAAGGTAGTTGAGCCACCCGCCGTTTTCCTCAGCCGATCCGGTCATATAGGTCGTGATGCCGCCGCCCGCCGCCTTAGCTTGAGCAATCAGACTAATTTGCTCATCAGGAATCCCCAACCCGCCGCCGCCGAGTAGCCCGACAGCATGCATTGCTTCAATTCTCGTCGCATGCTCAGCCCCACCCAGTTCAGCCCGGCTCGGTGCACAGCTGGTGTTGTAGTCGTGTATCAATCGGGCCAAATCGGTGCCTTGATAGATCTGCGCGCCCCTCGCTGCAATGTCATCAACTGCCGCCTGTGCCGGCACAATCGATCCCGCAATGGTGTGTTCGCTGAGGACGCCATCCAGAGCAGACCTGTACATACGATGCACGGCCATAGCCACTTTCAGGGTCGTTGCCTGCGCATCAATTAATGTAACCGAGACCCCGCTGGGCAACTGAACGGTCGCTGGTTTCATCCCTAAAAGCATGACAAAAAAAATGACCACGCCTCCCGCCAGGCCACGAGCCAGCCCGCCGTCGGCCACCCTCAACATAATCATGATCAGCCATATGATTCCCACGCTGAAGACCAGTGTTGAACTGCTGTTGTTAAGGGCGGTGAAAATCGGCTGGGTGGCTGCGAGCATCGTCATGCCGACATCCTCCCAAAGCGCAAATATCCAGCTGAACCCCGCGTACCCCTCCGGGGTTGCAGAGGCGCTCATGCGGAACGCCTCATCAGCCACCAACGCACAGCCAGAACCAGCCTCACCCCCCATAAACCGATCCACAGTACGCACAATGTGAAACCGATGAGTATCAGGTACTGGGCGAATGGAGCGACCAGCACATCGCCGGTTCGCTGCACCAGATCGTACTGTTCCAGGACGCGCTTTCCATACACACCGGGCATTAAAAACATCGCCGCCATGTGGAAAAATCCAAGCACAGGCCCAAGTACGATGCCGGCCCAACCGGCCCATTTGGTGATCGCCGGCATACGCTCGTATGCCGCGTCCAAAACTTCTGCGATTTTTTGCCGTTTCGACATTCGCCATCTCCCTCATTTGTGTTGGCTTTAGCCAGCCTAAAGGGGGAGCCCCTAGCATCTCCACTCAAGTCACTGCACTTTCTATGCTGCGTCAAATTCATCGATACAGCCCGCTATGTAACGCGCCTAATCGGCGCTTTACATAGCGGGCTTACTGGGTATCTATGATTTAGCGCAACAAACATAACGCAACCCTAAACGATTGCGTCATCCCCCGAGGCTCTCGTAAGCTGACCAGGCTCAAAACCGCCCTGCCCGGCCGCTCGTGCCCGTGTTGTTCATGGGTATAGGCAATGGCAGAGGGCTCCTGTTCTGCGTCATCGCAGGCAGGGCCTTATCGATTACGCGCCGCGTCATCGCTCGCGTAACCGGCTTGGCCCCGACCGATTTATCGGGAACATCAACGACCACCAGAGGAGAAACGACAACTTAACCAGGTCAGCCAGACCAACAATGGCAACCGCACCTGAACGGTTAATCAGGAACCCGCTCGGAGACTCCGAATAGGCGTGAACAGTCCCCGCCTGCACACCAGTGCAAAGGGGGGCGAACAGGCACACAACGAACCATCTTCGGATGGTGTGTCGCTGAACCGGCAACGGTCAGAAGTTCTTACACAACCAGAGAGCTTCCCATGAGCGAATTCGATGCGCAGACCATTGCTGCGCACCTCAAATCCGAGTCTAGGATTCGGAGAAAGCCCCGAACTTATGCCCAGCGGCGCTCATTACTTGATAACTACAAATACGAGCTGTTGCAGCTTGATGCAGTAGGTTGCAATGGCAGCGAGTTACAACGCTGGATAGCCGAGAAAGGCATTACAGTCGAACGCTCGACCGTGAACCGCTGGCTACATCGGAACCGCCAGCATGGCTAAGTTCGCCAAACCGGCGAAGCAAGCAGCGTCCGTGATGAAGCAGCTGCAAGGCAGCCACATCAAATCGGTCAGCACCGTACGGAACTATGAGCAACGCTTAAAGCAGATCACTGTCCATCTCCAAGAGCACCGCCTGGGCAGCCTTCGTGATATGACTCCGACTCGTGCCCTCGAATATCTACGACAACGTGCCGAAGTTGTTGGCCAAAAGACGCTGGATATGGAGCGGCAAGCCCTACAAGCGATGATGCAGCACGTCACTCGTCAGCTCCCACCAGGTCAAACTCTGGTTGTCATCAAAAGCACCGCACCGGCAGCCCAAAAAGGAAAGGCCGGTCAGCCAACATTAGGTCGCCGATTGGCCGAGCAATCGAGGTCATACACCCGTGAGCAAGTGACCCTCATCGCCGCTCGCCAGTCGCCACACAACGCCCTAGCAACCGAGATTTCCCATGCGTCAGGCCTCCGTGCCCATGAGTTACTAACGCTGCGCCGTATCCACCACAAAGCACCAGATGTTCGCCCTGCGCATGCTTTGAAGTTTTCCGGCATCCGGGAAGACTCCATTGCCTACACCGTCCACGGTAAAGGGGGGCTAACCCGCGAGGTACGTATTCCGATACACCTGGCCAGGCGCCTGGAAGCGACACGTCTACCAGAGGCTCGTAGCGTTATAGATCGTGGTGTCCGCTACCAACAGTTCTACGAACTTGGCGGTGGTCAGCCTTGGAGCAAATCATTCGGTGCGGCTTCAAAATCAGCGCTTGGTTGGTCCAATGGAGCACATGGGCTCCGTCACAGTTACGCTCAAGAACGTCTTAGTACGATGCAATGCCATCTCACCCGTGAAGAAGCCAAGCGAGTCGTCTCTCAGGAGCTTGGGCACTTTCGTCCAGAAATTACCGAGGTCTATCTACGTTGAACATAAACATTGCTCCCATCTGGATCAGCAGCAGTTTGCTGTTCGTGATCGGTGCGCTTCTGATTGGGACCGGCGTACTGGTGCTCCTGTTAATCGAGAGCAAAAAGGCGAGAGCACAGGTCGCGGCAGCCCTCGATGCCAGCGTGGCTCGGCAGAAAGCCCTAATCCAGGAGCATCGCGCCGAAATTGAGGAAATCAATAAACAGAATCTGGTCAAGATGGCTGCGGTATCCAAGAATCATCATTACGAGATGGAGAATCTAAGGGTCATTCTTTCCATCGCTAACCAGGATCTCGACGAGGCTCTGAAAGCCGCGTCTAAGGCTACACAGTAAGGCGTACACATGCAGAGCCAGATCGACCAGATCAACGCATTGGCGCTTCTGTGCGGCTGGCAACGATCTACGTGCTAACGCTGCGCAATGTGCCCTTCAATCCGAGCACACCACAATCGAAAATCAGTCCTCTGAATTGTTGCCAGGTGAGCATCTGGCGAGGCATACGTTTTAATCTGTTTTTGAAAGATTTAAAGATTTAGCCTGATAAAATCAGATAAAAGTCAATTATTTCAATCACTTGAACTAGCTCTATGTGTGCAATATACGGAATATTGTGGGTAATATACGGGAGCTTGTGGGTAATGTACGGAGGTCAGTGGGTAATATACGGGCTATCCACAGGTCCGCCCTGCGCTCCTTCGCGTCATAATTAACTGAGGCCCGGACAGGCCAGCCTCTTCATGTAAATGATACTCGGGTAGGTTATCAGCTCGAATTAGACGTCGCAAAATGCGACAAAACTCTCTAAAACAGGCCACACTGCTTCTCTCATAAATAGTTTTAAACCCCCACTTAGCACTGCGATTTCCCGCTGCACGTCGAGATAAACGATATATAAATCGAGCGACGGCCGAATCAATCAAGAAGTAGTCTTGATTAACAGTAAGAACAGCAGAGCCATGACTATCGATCACTTGTTTATAGATCCAACTCGGAGCCTCAATCTCAACTCGATCTATTCTGCCGCTGACAGTTTCAGAAAGCACGCGATACCCACTAATTAGACTCTCACTGTTGACCTCACGTGTAACGCATTTTGAATTGTGCGAGGGGCGATGGAGCACGCTCTTGATCGTTGTTCCTTTCAAGCGATCTAGCGCTGATTCGATTAATTTCGACTGATTACCACCATCGCCACGCTTACAAAATTTAAGAATATCTGAAACGTACGGTGTAAAAAGACGGCTAGGCATTGCTCCTCGACCTCTTTTATAAAGATTCATCGACTCCGTTAAATGCGAAACAAGCATCAGTATAATGTCGTAGTCCCAGATCGAAGCCATGCCATCTGGCCCGGCTTTTACTTCAATATATCCATCTGCCAAGTCATAGCGCATGACTTCACCAGCACGATTTTTCCGTTTGGACATGCGAAATAGCGCAACATCCATAAAATGACGACTGTCTTTTGTCGAGATACCATCTGCCGAAACGAAAAAATCAACTAACTCAGCCTCCTCCGTCACAGCCTTGTTTATTTTAGCTCCTCGCAGCCTAGCGGTAGCTTCATCCCAGGACTCGCCTGGACGCGCCTCAGCTTGGACGCGCTGCCTAAAGGACGACAAGTTGAATCAACCCTGCGACGCATTAATTTTTTCAGCGATCCAAGCATTTACACGCTCGGCAGGCCATGCCACAGAATTCGCCCCAAGCGAAATCCCAGCAGGGAACTCGCCCGCCCGGATCAGGCGATATATCTGGGATTTGCTCAGCCCCACCAGGGCACAGACACTAGGAAGGCGAAGCAGTAGAGGTGAGACAGATTGACTAGCCATCTGGACGGGTCTCCTTGGAACCGGATTGGATGGCTAGGGATTTAATGGCACCTCAAGCAAGGAGTCGTGGCAATTGCCGCTTTCTCAAAGAAATGCCAGAAATTTTCACCCTCTATGTAGACTCATCTGCACCACGGGGCAAATGATCGCCCATGTATTTTCTAAGAGTCTTGTGGCTTTTTGGCATATCAACTTCCGCAGCATCTGCAAGAGATAGAATTGCCGAGCATAGGTCAAAATTCTTACGGGGCGAGCGGAGCCCTAAAGCACGACGCTTAATAGTATCAGCCCGCTTCCCAGCTGCATCATCAAAGGGCTGCTCGGTATGAGCCTTATCAACCTCCTTGATTAAGTTAATCAAACCGTTGATGACCAAGCTGATGGAGCCCAACTCTTTTGCTTGAAACTTCTCGCCTCCCTGACTTCCTTTAGCTTCCTTATCTGCATTACCGATCAATATGTAATCTGGGGGTTCAATCCCCGCATCCAGAATCCACTCACCAAGGGCGACTCTAGACAAATATATGAGGCCTACTGGAATGTCTTTAGTGGAAGAATCGCTCTCACAGTATGAACGCACGAGGTCTTTATCAATCCCAGGCAGAGGATCACACAAATCATCGAAGTATTTAATCAGCCCCTCAAAAAACAGTTTATAAATCCTGTTTGAGCGTTGAGAGGAGCCTACCCTTCCGACCCAGAATATGTGATCGGGCAGCGCCACTTTTCCTTGGCGCACGCTGTACTCCAAATACAATTCTTTGATCAGCTCATGAAGAGCATGTGCAGCCTCTTGAGTATCAACCTCATAGTAACGAGCGTACTCAGACACCAGATCAGGTAGACGCATCAGATCATCATTCATACGGCGTTCTCCACCCCTGCGATGGAAGCTCCGGCACTGCTGCATGACAAAACATCCAAATGGTCGGCATACCACTGAAGCATCTCTCGCCGCGCCTCCAGATACTGAGCATGGTTGTAGGTGCCGCGTATGCTGTTTTTGTCCACATGCGCTAACTGGGTTTCGACCCACTCACTGGGATATCCCTGCTCATGCAAAGTGGTGGACATCGTGTGGCGAAATCCATGACCAGTGGCACGCCCGTCATAGCCGGAGCGTTTCAACAGTTGGTTAATTGCAGCTTCGCTCATGGGCTTTGCCGGATCGTTACGGCCAGTGAACGCGAGCGTGTAGCCACCAGTAATGTTTTCTAGCTCACGCAGTGCAGCCACCGCCTGCTTGGAGAGTGGGACTAGATGAGCGCGGCGCATCTTCATACGCACAGCAGGGACCAGCCAGAGCGCCGTATCGAGGTCAAACTCCGACCAAGGAGCCCCCCTCAGCTCAGCCGTACGCACCCCCGTCAAAATCAGCAGGCGGGTGGCGATCTTAACTACATCATGCCCCGGACACGCCTGAATACTGCCTATGAGCTCCGGGATTTCTGCAATGGGCAAGAAGGGATAGTGCCGGGAGGTCGGTGCCTGAAGTGCCCCTCCGATATCTGCGATTGGGTTGTACTCAGCACGACCAGTGGCAATAGTGAAACGGTAAACCTCTTGGCAGCGTTGCCGAACCTTGCGCAGCTTCTCCAAAGCACCTCGCGACTCTATACGGCGAAAAACCTGTAACCACTGCATGGGCTTAATATCGGTCAGCGGCAAACTTCCCACCTGGGGAAAGATGTCCAGCTCGAAAGCTTCCATAACGTCGCCAGCGTAACCTACCGACCATCGTGACGATTTATGTTTGTGCCACTCCAGCGCAAGGCTCTTGAACGTATTAGCGCGAGAGATTGCCGCCTTGGCCCGCACAACCTTCCGCTCAAGCCCAGGATGCCGCCCCTGTGTCACAAGCTGGCGAGCTTCAAAAGCAAGCTGACGCGCCTGTGCGAGGGTTACCTTATCGATGGTGCCAAGTGAAATATGAGACTGCTTGCCATCCAGACGGAATCGGAAGCGCCAAGACTTACCGCCTGCCGCCCGAACCCAAAGGAATAAGCCACCGCCATCGGCAAGGCCATAGTCCCTCTCACGAGGCGCAGCATTCTTCACCTGCAGAGCCGTCAAAGCCATGCCGAGTACCCATAGATTATTGAATTGGGCAATGGTACTCAGGGAGGTACTCACAAGACAAGCGCTTGGATGAAACCGGATGGCACCGCATGAAAGAGAAAGCCCGCGCTAGGCGGGCTTAATGAGATTTCATGACACTGCTTGGCACTGCATGAATCTGGTCAATGGTGCCCGAGACAGGAGTCGAACCTGCGACCTTCGCGTTACGAGTGCGCTGCTCTACCAACTGAGCTACACGGGCAGTGGGCTAAACCTAGCACTGACTTTGGGGTCAGGCAACTTCATGGCTCGTCTCATTTTTTTGCAGACAAAAAAATGCCCCGCAGCTTTCACTGCGGGGCATTTTTTATAACGTTGAAGCGGTCAGGCGTGGGGAGTGATTAAACGCCCGAAGCCTTGGCTGCTGCTACGTCTTTGATGGACAGCTTGATACGGCCGCGGTTGTCCACGTCCAGTACCAGTACTTCCACTTCCTGGCCTTCTTTCAGGATGTCGGTCACTTTCTCTACGCGAGCGTCGCTCAGCATCGAGATGTGAACCAGACCGTCCTTGCCCGGCAGGATGTTGACGAATGCGCCGAAGTCGACGATGCGCTCAACCTTACCGACGTAGATCTTGCCGATTTCAGCTTCAGCGGTGATACCCAGAACGCGCTGACGGGCAGCTTCAGCCGCTTCCTTGGTTTCGCCGAAGATCTTGATCGAGCCGTCGTCTTCGATGTCGATCGAAGCCTTGGTCTCTTCACAGATCGCACGAATGGTCGCGCCGCCTTTACCGATGACATCACGGATTTTGTCGGTGTCTATTTTCATCGCGATCATGGTCGGAGCGTTTTCCGACAGTTCGGTGCGGGACTGACCAATGATCTGTTTAATATGACCGAGGATTTTCAGGCGCGCTTCCA
>NZ_JBIWAM010000019.1:95985-102106 GCF_044760065.1 Pseudomonas sp. NPDC098740
CGATTTCCATGATTTCTTCGGTGATGCCGTTGAGCTTGATGTCCATCTGCAGCGCGGTCACACCTTTGGCGGTACCGGCTACTTTGAAGTCCATGTCGCCGAGGTGGTCTTCGTCACCCAGGATGTCGGTCAGGATGGCGAACTTCTCGCCTTCTTTAACCAGGCCCATGGCGATACCGGCAACTGGTGCCTTCATCGGAACGCCAGCATCCATCAGAGCCAGGGACGCGCCGCAGACCGAAGCCATGGAGCTCGAACCGTTGGACTCGGTGATTTCCGACACCACACGGATGGTGTACGGGAACACGTCGGCAGCAGGCAGCATGGCTGCAATCGAACGACGGGCCAGACGGCCGTGACCGATTTCGCGACGACCAGCGCCACCCATGCGACCACACTCACCTACCGAGAACGGAGGGAAGTTGTAGTGCAGCATGAACGGGTCTTTTTTCTCGCCTTCCAGGGTGTCCAGCAGTTGTGCGTCACGGGCGGTGCCCAGTGTTGCAACAACCAGAGCCTGGGTTTCGCCACGGGTGAACAATGCCGAACCGTGGGTCTTTGGCAGAACACCGACTTCGATGTTCAAAGGACGTACGGTCTTGGTGTCACGGCCGTCGATACGTGGCTTGCCGTTAACGATGTTTTCGCGAACGGTGCGGTATTCGATTTCGCCGAAAGCAGCTTTGACTTCACTGGAGGAAGGCTGACCTTCTTCACCGGACAGCTTGGCAACCACCTGGTCTTTCAGTTCGCCCAGACGAGCGTAACGGTCGGCCTTGATGGTGATGGTGTAAGCCTGGGAGATCGCGTCGCCGAACTCGGCACGGATAGCGCCCAGCAGAGCGGTCGCTTCTGGTTGTGGAGCCCAGGCCCAAGTTGGCTTGGCAGCTTCGGCAGCCAGTTCTTTAACAGCGTTGATCACAACCTGGAACTCGTCGTGAGCAAACAGTACCGCGCCCAGCATCTGGTCTTCGGTCAGCTCTTTGGCTTCCGATTCAACCATCAACACGGCTTCCGAAGTACCGGCAACGACCATGTCCAGGCTCGAAGCTTTCTGTTGTTCGTAAGTCGGGTTCAGCAGGTAGCCGGTGCTTTCGTGGAACGCAACACGGGCAGCGCCGATCGGGCCATCGAAAGGAATGCCGGAAATGGCCAGCGCAGCCGAGGTACCGATCATCGCAGCGATGTCCGGATCGGTCTTCTTGCTGGTGGAAACGACGGTGCAGACAACCTGCACTTCGTTCATGAAGCCTTCTGGGAACAGCTGACGGATCGGACGGTCGATCAGTCGGGAAGTCAGGGTTTCTTTCTCGGAAGGACGGCCTTCACGCTTGAAGAAACCGCCAGGGATCTTACCGGCAGCGTAAGTTTTTTCCTGGTAGTGAACAGACAGAGGGAAGAAGCCCTTGCCTGGATCAGCTTGCTTGGCGCCGACCACAGTCACCAATACGCTGACGTCGTCGTCAACGGTGACCAATACTGCGCCGGAGGCCTGACGGGCGATACGGCCAGTCTCGAGGGTAACGGTCGACTGACCGAACTGGAATTTTTTGATTACCGGGTTCACGGTGTCCTACCTTCTTTTGTGGCTCTTGGGGAACTTGTCTTCTTGCGAAATTCTTGGGCAACGCCGGGAATCGGCCCGACTGTCATTGTCCAGGTAAAGCAGGTATCCAGATAAAACTTGAGGCTGGGAGCCTGCCATGCGCCAGCGGGAAACCCACTGACGTACGACAGACAACCAACCTCTAGCGCAATCGCTTATTAGCGACGCAGACCCAGGCGACCGATCAGAGCCTGGTAACGACCCAGATCCTTGCCTTTCAGGTAGTCCAGCAGCTTACGACGCTGGTTTACCATGCGGATCAGACCACGACGGGAGTGGTGATCTTTACCGTTGGCCTTGAAGTGACCTTGCAGCTTGTTGATGTTGTGGGTCAGCAGTGCAACTTGCACTTCTGGCGAACCAGTGTCACCAACAGCTTGCTGGTAGTCAGATACGATTTGAGCTTTTTCTTGAACGTCGAGAGCCATGAGGCAATCCTTTTATCAGGAAACTGTTTCAAAGAAACAGCTTCAACAGGCCAGGGACAAATCCCTGTATCTAAAAATGAGTAGTGACCGTGCCTGTTAACAGCCACCCTCGTTCGGTCATTCTGACCGAATCAGTCGACGTGGCGCGATGCGCCCGTCTTCGCTCACTTCACCGATACCGATGAAGCGACCATTGTGATCCTGTACCCGTACCATGCCGAACTTCGGTGCATCCGGGGCTCGTACCGGTTGGCCGTTAAGCCAGTAGAACGAGCTGTGCTCCGAGAACTGCAACAGTGGCCAATCCAGCAGGCCGCTGTCCGATGGCATCAAAAAGCGGTCGACCGCTTCGTTGCCGCCTTCGGCATGTACCGCTTCCAACTCTTCAAGCGTGACCGTCTGGGCCAGCGTGAAAGGCCCGGCCTGGGTACGTCGCAGTTCAGCAACGTAAGCGCCACAACCGAGTTGCTCACCGATATCTTCCACCAGGGTGCGGATATAGGTACCTTTGGTGCAATCCACCGCAAGCCGCGCAGTATCACCTTCAAAGGCCAGCAATTCCAAGCGCGCAATAGTAACAGAACGCGGTTCGCGCTCCACTACTTCACCTGCTCGGGCCAGCTTGTACAACGGCTGGCCATCACGTTTGAGCGCCGAGTACATGGGCGGTATCTGACTGATTTGCCCACGAAATTTCGGCAGTACTGCTTCGACATCGGCGCGACCAACGGTCACCGGGCGCTCCTGCAAAACCTCACCTTCGGCATCGGCCGTGGTGGTGGTCTTGCCCAGTTGCGCCAGGGTTTCATAAGCCTTGTCGGAATCGAGCAGGTATTGCGAAAACTTGGTGGCCTCACCGAAGCACAACGGCAACACCCCGGTGGCCAGCGGATCGAGACTGCCGGTGTGCCCGGCCTTCTCGGCGTTCAGCAACCAGCGAACCTTCTGCAACGCCGCATTGGAGGTGAACCCCAGTGGTTTGTCGAGCAGGATGATGCCGCTGACGTTACGACGGATACGTTTGACCTGAGCCACCGATTACTCCTTGGTGTCTTCGGCTTCTGCCGCAACCGGATGCTGATTGTCTTCAGCTACCGCACGTTCGATCAATGCCGACAGATGAGCACCACGCACGACGCTTTCGTCATAGTGGAAGTGCAACTGTGGAACGCTGCGCAACTTCATTTCGCGAGCCAACTGCATGCGCAGGAAACCGGCGGCGGAGTTGAGCACCTTGATGCTTTGCGCGATGTCTTCGGCGTTGTCCTGCCCCATTACAGTGATGAAGATCTTGGCGTGACCGACGTCACGGCTGACTTCAACAGCGGTAATGGTGACCAGGCCGACGCGCGGGTCTTTGACTTCACGACGGATCAGCTGTGCCAGCTCACGCTGCATCTGATCGCCGATACGTTGGGTACGGCTGTATTCTTTTGCCATGTCTTGTTACCTGTTACTGCCCCACGGTGAAACCCGAAGGGTCTGAAAGCGGCAAACGCCCGGCCTGACAAAAGCCAGACCGGGCGTTGCGTTTAGAGTCCTGACGCCGTGCCGCGCACTTGCATGCGGCGGCTCGCCGTGGCCCTTGAAGTGCGCGAGTTAGAGGCTGCGAGCAACCTGAACCTTCTCGTAGACTTCGATCTTGTCGCCAGCTTTGACGTCGTTGTAGCTCTTGACGCCAATACCGCATTCCATGCCGGCACGTACTTCGGAAGCGTCATCCTTGAAGCGGCGCAGGGATTCCAGCTCGCCTTCGAAGATAACGATGTCTTCACGCAGTACACGGATTGGACGGTTACGGTGAACAACACCTTCGATAACCATGCAACCGGCGATCGCGCCAAACTTCGGCGAACGGAACACGTCGCGGACTTCAGCGGTACCCAGGATGTTCTCGCGAACATCGCTGCCCAGCATACCGGTCAGAGCTTTCTTGACGTCTTCGATGATGTCGTAGATCACGTTGTAGTAACGCATATCCAGACCTTCCTGCTCGACGATCTTGCGAGCGCAACCAACGGAAAGCTAGATGAAGCCGAACAGTAAAGCGATTGAGGCCAGTTCCACGTTAGCATAGGAAGATGAGATACCACCGACACCGCCACCGACAACACGCACTTGCACTTCGTCGTTACCCAGGCCGTTCAAGGCGCCGTTCAACGCTTCCAGCGATCCACGGACGTCAGATTTGAGGACGATGTTAAGCGTCTTCTTCTCTTCCTGGCCCATGTTCTCGAAGATGTTTTCCAGCTTGCCAGCGTGAGCACGGGCCAGTTTGATTTCGCGGAACTTGCCTTGACGGAACAGAGCCACTTCACGGGCTTTCTTCTCGTCGGACAGCACGCTCATCTCGTCGCCAGCGTCCGGGGTACCGTCCAGGCCGAGAATCTCGACGGGGATGGAAGGACCGGCTTCCTTGATTGGCTTGCCGTTCTCGTCGAGCATGGCGCGAACGCGGCCATAGTTCGAACCGACCAGCACCATGTCGCCTTGGCGCAGGGTACCGTCTTGAACCAGAACGGTAGCAACCGGGCCACGACCTTTGTCGAGACGCGATTCAACCACGACACCACGGCCAGGAGCCGAAGGAGTCGCTTTCAGTTCCAGAACTTCAGCTTGCAGCAGAACAGCTTCGAGCAACTCGTCCACGCCAGTACCGACTTTCGCCGAAACCGATACGAACGGGGTGTCGCCGCCCCACTCTTCCGAAGTCACGCCATGAACCGACAGTTCGCTACGGATGCGATCGAGATCAGCGCCCGGCTTGTCGATCTTGTTCACTGCAACCACCAGTGGAACACCGGCAGCCTTGGCATGCTGGACAGCTTCAATGGTCTGCGGCATGACGCCGTCGTCCGCTGCAACTACCAGGATCACGATGTCGGTCGCCTTGGCGCCACGAGCACGCATTGCGGTAAACGCAGCGTGACCCGGGGTGTCGAGGAAAGTGACCATACCGCGATCAGTTTCAACGTGGTACGCACCGATGTGCTGGGTGATGCCGCCGGCTTCGCCTGCAGCTACCTTGGCACGACGGATGTAGTCGAGCAGCGAGGTCTTACCGTGGTCAACGTGGCCCATTACGGTCACGACCGGCGCACGAGAGAACGACTCGCCTTCAAACTTCAGGGACTCGGCCAGGGAATCTTCCAGGGCGGTGTCGCTGACCAGGGTCACTTTGTGGCCCAGCTCTTCAGCTACCAGTTGAGCAGTTTCCTGATCGAGTACCTGGTTGATGGTCGCTGGAGTACCCAGTTTGAACATGAACTTGATGATTTCAGCAGCCTTGACCGACATCTGCTGAGCGAGATCGCCAACAGAGATGGTCTCGCCGATCTTCACTTCACGCACGACAGGGCCGGTTGGGCTCTGGAAACCGTGAGCGTTGCGTTTCTTCAGCTTGGCCTTGCCGCGACCACCGCGACGGAAGCTATCGCTTTCTTCGTCGGTAGTACGTGGGGCAACGCGTGGCGCAGGCGCTTTTTCCTTGACCGAAGCACGATTCGGAGCGTTTTTGCGCTCACCATCGCCACTGCCACGACGATTGTTATCGTCGGCGCGTGGTTTGTCCGGACGGCGCTGTTCGTTCTGCTTGTTGCGAACATCGGCAGACGGCGCTGGTGCAGCAGCCACAACCGGCGCGCTTTCACGTACTGGCTCGGCAACTGCAGCAGGTGCTGCAACGGCGTCGTTAGTAGCGGATTGCGCAGCAGCAGGCTGGCGACGCGCTTCTTCTTCGGCGCGACGCTTGGCTTCTTCTTCAGCCTTCTGACGTGCAGCATTTTCTACTGCGCGACGGTCTTCCAGTTCGCGTTTACGCTCGGCTTCGATTTCTTCCGGGCTGCGCTGTACGAAAACTTTCTTTTTACGGACTTCAACGCTGATGCTTTTGCTGCCAGCAACACGCAGGGTGCTGGTGGTTTTACGCTGCAGTGTGATCTTGCGTGGTTCTTCCACTTTCGCCTTGTGGCTGCTTTTCAAGTGAGTCAGCAAAGATTGCTTCTCACTGTCAGTCACATGTTCTTCGGCGGCGGTGTGCGGCAGACCTGCCTCACGCATCTGCTGCAACAGGCGCTCTACCGGTGTT
>NZ_JBIWAM010000020.1:0-25842 GCF_044760065.1 Pseudomonas sp. NPDC098740
GCTTTTTCATGGACTCGCCCTCGCTGTCGTTGGCTGATTAGACTGCCACCGTGGCGCATTGACGCCTCGGCTTGGGCGAGTCCATCCAATTACAGGGGGCGGGAATCGCTTCGAATCCGCCACTGTTTCAGCGTTGTAATCCTTCGCCGGCAAAGTCCTACAGAGGACTACACCTAATCCTCTCGTTCCTGTCGGGAATTCCCTACACTTCTGTTGAAGTGTCCCCGCTGGCCTGCCTTGAAAGGCTGCAGCGCTTTCCTCTACCGTAACTGCCTGTCTCTACTGTTACGGAAATGCCATGTCTTTGGCCTGCTCACGCTCTTTGTTTTTCATGGCTTTCATTGCAGGTGCCCTGGCCCTGGGCGTGTCCTATTACCTGGAATATGCGGTCGGCCTCAAGCCTTGCGGGTTGTGCCTGTTGCAGCGCTTTTGCCTCGCGTTGCTCACGGGTGTCTGCCTGGTGGCTTCGGTCCATGGGCCGGGCCGCTTTGGCTCTTTCCTGTATTGGATGCTCGGGCTGTTTTGCAGTCTGGCGGGTACGGTCACGGCGTGGCGGCAGGTATTGCTGCAGAGCGATCCAATGCATCAGCTGTTGACGTGCTCGCCCAATCTGGCAGTTCAGTACGAGGATATGCCTTGGTTGTGTCAGGCCACGCAGATGTTTAAAGGGGAGGCCGAGTGCGCGGAGATTTCCTGGACACTGTTCGACCTGAGCATTCCTGAATGGAGTTTGCTGTTCTTCATGGCGATGACAATTCTGGGAATTTATCAGCTGCTGCGCGTTGTCTGGAAAGCCTGTCTGCGACCGCTCAGCGGCGGTTCGTCGCACCGGGCGCTGGCGGGTGATTAAACACTTGTATGAACTTTATCTCCTGCGTACCTTGAAGCCATTGTCGCGCGGGCATAATCTGGCCCGCACGTGTCATTGGAATTATGTTGCTCGAATGACGCTCTGCCTGGCCGATACTTGACCTTCAAGTGTGCGACGGGTGTAGGGCAGCATGACCCACAAGGGAAGAGAGATCACCATGCTCGAAAGTTGTCAGAATGCTCAGGAACGTTGGGGTGGAGTGCATCTGCTGATCGATCGCTGGTTGCAGGAGCGTCACGAGCTGGTTCGGGCCTATGATGCTCTCGGCGCCAAGCCTGAGGCACTGGGTGAGAACCGTAAGCCGTTGCAGGAATTCTGCGGCGTGCTGGTCGATTACGTGTCTGCCGGGCACTTCGAGATCTACGAACAGCTGACCGGTGAAGCCAAAGCGTTTGGTGACACTCGCGGGCTTGAGTTGGCCGAGACCATCTACCCTCGCATCGATGTCATCACCGAGAAGCTGCTAGCGTTCAATGACCTGTGTGATGCAGGTCAATGCGTGGCAGAGAAATTCAAAGAGCTGGGTGGCCTGTTGCACGAGCGCTTCGAACTGGAAGACTGCCTGATCGAAGTGCTGCACACCGCTCACAAGGAAGAGGACCCGGTTCAAGCCTGAACCCCTTCCTGCAAGACCTCCAAAAACGGTGCGCTATGCGCGCCGTTTTTCGTTGCCGGTATTCAGCTTGTGGCACCGCGCAATTCGACTTCGAATACCAGCGGTGTGAACGGCGCAATCAGGTCGCCGGCACCCTCGGCGCCATAGGCTTCGGCCGATGGAATCACCAAGCGCCATTTCGCACCGACCGGCATTTGCTGCAACGCGCTGCGCCATCCGCTGATCACGCTGTCGAGACTGAACCACTGCGGCTGACTGTTCTGATCGAACACCGTGCCGTCGGGAAGGCGACCGATGTACAGCACCTGGACTTTGCCGTTGGGGCCAGCTTTGGCACCAGTGCCTGGCGCCAACTCCGTTAGCAATATTCCATCTGCCAGTTCACGAACGCCCGGTCTGGCTTTTTCCTCGGCGAGAAAGGCCTGCTCTTTTTCGAGGGCGATTTCACTTTGCGGCGTGCTCGGTTGCAAGGCGACCTGGGCTTCGTGCTCGGCAAGAATCTGTTCGATCTGCTCATCTTTCAGCGCCAGGGGTTTGCCTTGATAGGCTTGTTGCAAGCCTTCGATCAGCGCCTGAAGTTGCAGATCGGGAACCTCCTGGCGCAGGCGTTCGCCGAGGCTTGCGCCCAGGCTGTAAGAGAGATCATGAGTGTCATTTTCTTTGGTTTTTTCGGCGGCCTGAGCCACGGAAAAAAACACGCACAGTGATAAAAAAAGGTAGCGCGACATGGGCACTCTCCGACCTGAGATGCGGGGGATTATGCCAGTGTGAATGCGCTCTACGGTGAACTGGTTTTGCGAAGGCGCAGAAGAATTTCAATCTGTTGCAACGCAGCGCTTTGGATACTGTCAACATGCCCTAGCGGCGGTAACAGCAGAGGTCTAGTATGAGCCGCACCCACGTCAGCCAGGAGGTAAACCATGTCGGCCACCAAGAAGCCTGTAAATACTCCGTTGCACTTACTCCAACAACTCTCGGGCAGCTTGCTCGAGCATCTGGAAAACGCTTGTTCCCAAGCCTTGGCTGATGCTGAAAAACTGCTCGCCAAACTGGAAAAGCAGCGCGGAAAAGCGCAGGAAAAATTGCACAAGTCCCGTACCAAATTGCAGGACGCTGCGGCGGCCGGCAAGGCCAAGGCACAAGCCAAAGCCAAGGGCGCGGTGAAGGAGCTTGAGGACTTGCTCGATGCCCTCAAGGATCGTCAATCCGAAACTCGCAGCTACATTCTGCAACTCAAGCGCGATGCTCAAGAAAGCCTGAAACTGGCCCAGGGCGTCGGTCGTGTACAAGAGGCTGTCGGCAAGGCGTTGTCCCTGCGTTCGGCCAAGCCTGCTGCGGCTCCTGCCAAGAAAGCCGCTGCCAAACCGGCTGCTGCAAAAGCTCCGGTCAAGTCTGCCGCCAAACCGGCCGCCAAAGCGCCGGTGAAAGCCGCAGCAAAACCTGCCGCTAAACCTGCGGCAAAAAAACCAGTCGCTGCTAGCGCTGCAAAACCGGCTGCTAAAACAGCCGCTGCCAAACCTGCCGCCAAGCCAGCCGCTGCCAAAACAGCTGCCGCTAAACCGGCTGCAAGAACCGCTGCTGCTAAACCGGCGGTGGCGAAAACTGCAGCGGCGAAAGCAGCTGCCAAACCGGCCGCAAAACCGGCTGCAAAAACTGCCGCTGCGAAACCTGCTGCCAAGCCTGTCGCGAAATCAGTCGCGACTAAAACTGCTGCCAAGCCAGCTGCAAAAGCTGCAGCCAAACCGGCTGCCAAAACTGCTGCTGCAAAACCTGCTGCAGCGAAACCAGCAGCCAAACCTGCCGCTGCCAAACCGGCTGCAAAACCAGCGGTGAAAAAACCGGTTGCCGCCAAGCCGGCCGCCGCGCCAGTTGCCAAGCCAGCCAACCTGGCTCCGGCAGCAACGTCTGCTTTAGCAGCAGCTACCTCGACAGCCACGCCAGCGCCAACGCCGGCCGCCGCATCGATCGCAGCAACCACCCCAACCAGCGCTTCCTAAGTGCCGGTTGCCGCGACGCGCAGCTGATGCAGCGCGTCGCGGTCCAGGTGGGCGGCGCCAGCCGCCACACCTTCCAGCCAGGCCGTTAGATCGGTCGCCTCACCCTGCGGCCAACTCAGCGCCAAGCGTTCCAGTCGCAACAACAAATGCCGTTCGGCTTCCATCTCCAGTGTCTTCACTTGTTCGCGCAAATCATCCAGCCCGGCATCCTCGCTGGCGGCGGCTTTCCATTGCAGGCGCAAGGCGCGCAACGGTTGCACGACATCCGCGTCCCAAGGCCGGGCGACATCGCGAAGCAGCTGCAAGCGTTGTTCGTTGCAGGTAACGCCACGTTCTCCCAGCCACAACCCGCACAGCAGCAGGCACACGTTCACACCCGTCGACTGCAAGTGCAGGCACGAACGTTCAACGCCGGGACGGGCGTAAGTACTAAGGGAAAAGCTCCACAGGTCAGAGGACATAGTGCTACTCGCGCCAGTTGCGAGCGAAGCTGGTAGACTCCGCCGCCATTATGATTCGACTTCAGAACCTGACTTTACAGCGTGGCCCTCAACGTCTGCTAGAAGACGCCGAGCTGACCCTGCACGCCGGCCACAAAGCCGGCCTCATCGGTGCCAACGGCGCCGGCAAATCGAGCCTGTTCGCCTTGCTTCTGGGTGACCTGCACCCGGACTCGGGTGATTGCTTCTTGCCGGTGGACTGGCGCATCGCCCACATGCGCCAGGAAATCGACACCCTCGATCGCGTGGCGGTCGACTATGTACTCGATGGCGACCTGCGACTGCGCGAGGTGCAACGCGACCTCGCGGCAGCCGAAGCGGCCCATGACGGTACCGCTCAGGCCCGCCTGCACTCGGAACTCGACAGCGCCGACGGTTACACCGCCGACGCCCGGGCCCGCAAGTTGCTGGCCGGCCTTGGGTTCACCAATGAACAGATGGATCGCCAGGTAGGAGATTTCTCTGGTGGTTGGCGGATGCGTCTGAACCTGGCGCAGGCTTTGATGTGCCCCTCGGACTTGTTGTTGCTCGACGAACCGACCAACCACTTGGACCTCGACGCCATCATCTGGCTCGAAGAATGGCTCAAAAGCTATCCTGGCACCTTGATGCTGATTTCCCACGACCGGGACTTCCTCGATGCAGTGGTCGATCACGTGGCCCACGTCGATCAGCGCAAGATCACCCTGTATCGCGGTGGTTACAGCGCCTTCGAACGCGCCCGTGCCGAGCGTCTGGCCCAGCAACAGCAGGCCTACGAGAAGCAGCAGGCGCAACGTGCGCACATGGAAAGCTACATCGCCCGTTTCAAGGCCCAGGCCACCAAGGCCCGTCAGGCCCAGAGCCGGATCAAGGCGCTGGAACGGATGGAAGAACTGTCCGCCGCCCACGTCGATTCGCCATTCGATTTCGTTTTCCGCGAATCAGTGAAAATCTCCAGCCCGTTGATTGACCTCTCCGACGCCCGACTGGGTTACGGCGAGCGAGCCGTGCTGGAGAAGGTCAAGCTGCAACTGACCCCCGGTGCGCGGATCGGTTTGCTTGGCCCGAACGGTGCCGGTAAATCGACCCTGATCAAAAACCTTGCCGGTGAACTCGAGCCGTTGTCCGGCCGACTGACCCGTGGCGAGAACACTGTCGTTGGCTACTTCGCCCAACATCAGCTGGACTCACTCGACTCCAAGGCCAGCCCGTTGCTGCACATGCAGCGCCTGGCGCCGACCGAGCGCGAGCAGACGCTGCGCGACTTCCTCGGTGGTTTCGACTTCCGCGGTGCGCGGATCGATGAGCCGGTGCTGAACTTCTCCGGTGGCGAAAAGGCCCGTCTGGCGCTGGCGTTGATCGCCTGGGGCCGGCCGAACCTGTTGCTGCTCGACGAACCGACCAACCACCTGGACCTGGAAATGCGCCTGGCGCTGACCATGGCCCTACAGGAATTCAGCGGCGCGGTACTGGTGGTCTCCCACGATCGCCATTTGCTCAAAAGCACCACCGACAATTTCTATCTGGTGGCGGACGGCAAGGTCGAGGAGTTCGACGGCGACCTGGAAGACTACACCCGTTGGCTGGTGGACTACCGTCAGCGCAACGCCCCGGTCAGCAATACGCCGGTCAATCCGGACAAGACCGACAAGAAGGCCCAGCGCCAGGCGGCGGCCGCGTTGCGTCAGCAACTGGCGCCACACAAGCGCGAGGCTGACAAGCTCGAAGCCGAGCTGGGCAATCTGCACGAGAAACTGGCGAAGATCGATACCAGCCTCGGCGACAGCGACATTTACGAGCCGGCGCGCAAGAACGATTTGCGTGATCTGCTGGCCGAACAGGCCAAGCTGAAGGTCCGTGAAGCCGAGCTGGAAGAAGCCTGGATGGAAGCGCTGGAACTGCTCGAAAGCATGCAGGCGGAGCTGGAGGCGCTGTCCTGATGGAAGCCTTCAAGCTGCCATTGCCTGCTGTGTGGATCGAGCCGATCTGGCTCTTCGTGCAGATCCTGCTGATTCTGTTGGCGGGATATGTTGCCCAGCGCTGCGTCGCCAAGTGCCTGACTCGCCTGGGTGAGCGTTATCCGTTTCCGCCACAATTGCTGATGCCGCTGCGCGGTGGTCTGCGCTGGCTGATCATGGGCAGCGCGCTGATCTTCGTGCTGGAACGCCTCGGGGTGTCGGCGACGGTGCTCTGGACCGCGTTGTCCGGGTTTGTCGCGGTAGCGGCAGTGGCGTTCTTCGCCATGTGGAGCGTGCTCTCGAATCTGTTGTGCGCAATCCTGATCTTCACCGTCGGCCCGTTCCGCCTCGGCGACGTGGTCGAGTTGGTGGACACCACCGACAAGCCCGGCGTCAAAGGCCGGGTCGTTGCGATCAATCTGCTCTTTACCACGCTTATCGAAGCCGAAGAGCTCGGCACCGGCAGCGCCATGGTGCAAGTGCCCAACAGCCTGTTCTTCCAGCGCTCGGTTCGACGCTGGCGCGGCAGCGATGTATTCCCTTCCAGCGGTTTTGAAAAGTAAGTCTTTTGTCGCCTGACATATCGCTTTCGCGAGCAGGCTCGCTCCCACAGTAGATCCGTGGCGTTCACAAATTCCAAGTGGGAGCGAGCCTGCTCGCGAAAGGGCCCTCCAGCTGTAAACGCTGGTCGGCTTCAACGCTGTCCTGAAAAAATCGGTAGTCATCGGCCCAAAGCCGCATTAGCTTAGACGTCTGTCACGAGTCTGGGTCGAGGTGTGCGATGGTGCTTCAAACATGGCTGGCGTTTTTTGCCGCCTGCTGGGTGATCAGTCTCTCTCCCGGTGCCGGCGCCATTGCGTCGATGTCCAGCGGTCTGCGATACGGATTCTGGCGCGGTTATTGGAACGCCCTGGGCCTGCAACTGGGTCTGGCGTTACAGATTGCGATTGTCGCCGCCGGTGTCGGTGCAATCCTCGCGGCGTCGGCCACCGCTTTCTACGCGATCAAATGGTTTGGCGTGGCCTATCTGGTTTACCTGGCGGTCAAGCAATGGCGCGCGCTGCCCAATGACATGAGCGACGACGCTGCCGTCCGGCAAATCGGCAAGCCGATGGCGCTGGTGTTCCGGGGGTTCCTGGTGAACGTCAGCAACCCCAAGGCGTTGGTGTTCATGCTCGCGGTGCTGCCGCAATTCATTGATCCGCATGCACCACTGGTGGCGCAGTACCTGATCCTCGGTGTGACCATGATCTGCGTCGACCTGATTGTCATGGCCGGTTACACCGGGCTGGCTTCCAAGGTGTTGCGCCTGTTGCGCACGCCCAAGCAGCAAAAACGCATGAACCGCACCTTTGCCGGGCTGTTCATCGGTGCGGCGGCGTTCATGGCGACCCTTCGCAAAGCGGTGGTGTAAAGCCGCCAGGCACAAAAAAGGCGACCCTTGGGGTCGCCTTTTTAGTTTCAGGGTTCAGCGCAGAATGACCGGCGCTATGTCCGATGGCAGGTTATTGCGCCGCGGGGCTTGGCCCGGGTGCTCGTAACCGCCGCCACCGAGCTGTTGGCTCAGTTGCCCCGCCACGTCTTCCCCTAAGGACTTGGACACGTCACGCACCACCCGCGGGCGGTTCAGCGAGACACGGATGTCCCGATGGTTCATCAGTTTGGTGTCCTGACCTTCGCCCATCGCCGTGAAGGCCGAGGTGATTTCGAAGGTCTTGGTGTTGATCAGGCTGAAATCCGCCACCAGGGTCAACGCCAGCACCGCCGAATAGCTGTCGGTGTTGGCGAGCTCGTTGATGTCGTTGTTGAAGTCGATGTCCGACACGGTGCCGAACAACACGTAGTCGGCGCCTTTGAAGTTGCCGGCCTTGATTCGCTTGATCACGTCATAGACGTCACCCTTGGACGCCGATGTATAAGGCGTGCCCTGGACCAGCTGGAACATGCCGGTACGAAGAATCTCGCCCTTGATGTCGCCGGTGAATTTGCGCAATTCACCTTGCTCGATGTAGCTGCTGGTGGCTTCGATTTCGTTGTAGCTCGAAGAACCGCTGGCGCTGTAGCGGTTTGCCTGGAAGTTGCTCTGCGCCGAAACGATGTGGATGTACTGCTCCACTCGCTCCTGGTACGCCAGGTCCGTGACGGCGACTTTCGGGGCCGCTTGCACGCTGAACGCGCAAGCCAGGGCCATCATGCCAATCCATGCGCGCATTGATTAACGCTCCGTGGTCTTGCGGATCTCTTTCTCGTCCATCCACTCGGCCAGACCGCTTTCGACGTCAATCAATTGCAGGCTGAATTTGTAGAAGACGTCCTTGTAGTCGCTGCTGCGCTTGACGATCGAGCTGATCGAACCTTCGATACGGTATTTGGCGGCGATCATGTTGCCGGTCTTGGCCACCGTACTTTTCTTGTACAGGCCGCTCTGGTTTTGCAGCTTGAGCTGGTCAACCTGGCTCTGCATCGCGTTGTTGTCGCTGGCGAAGCGCGCGACACCGGTTTTCATCAGCTGGGTCTTGATGCTGGTGGTGATTTCGCGGGTATCGATGTACTCGCTGGTCTTGTTCTTCACGTCGTAGACCTGAACCACCGGACGACCCTGCATGATGCCGGACTGGGCCAGGGAGCGGGTCATGGACTCGGCGATCATCTGCAGGTCGGTGGAACCGAACTCGTTGGTCACGGTTTCCACAGCCTTGGTGTCGCCGTAGCTGATGCTTTTGCTGCCCAGGGTTGGCGAAGTGTTGGCGCAGCCGCTGGCCAGAAGGGCGATAACGGCAATGAACGAAATGCGTGCAAACATGGGAATGCTCTCTAGAACTGAACGAATAGGGTGTCGGGCTTAAGGCGTTTTGATTTCGAGACGGAAATCCACGGCTTTGGCGGTTGGCGCGATCGCCTGAATGAAGCTGGTCTGCTCGCCGTACATCATCTGGCTTTTCCAGGTTTCTTCTTCGGCGACGGGGAAGCCTTCAGGGCCGAGCCAGGCAAAACGGTAGTAGAAGGTCTTGTTGTTGAAGCTGGTGTTGCTCAGCTGTGCATTGACCGTCATGAAGCCGTTTTCCCGGGAGACGCGCATGGCGCCGACCACGATGTTCTTGAGCTTGCCCATGGCCACGACCTTGCTGGCGGCGCTGCCAGGTTCCGGCGGTGGCGGGGTGGCGCACCCGGCCAGCAAGGCCAGGGCGACAACAGCGATGAGTTTGAAACGCATGCAAAGACTCCGTTCTTAAGGTTTGAGGCTGGCCACGGCGGTCGTGTTGGCGCTCGGGATCACATGCGCGGCCAGGCCGCTGGCGAACACCTGATTGCCCACGGCGCGCAGGCTGATGACCTGGTAACGCTGGTCGACGGTGACCTTGACCACCGAACCGCCCACGGCGCTCGGCAGGGTGACTTGGTGCTCACCTTTCTTCAGGCGCAGACGCACCACTTGCGTGTAGTCCGGCAGGGTGCGCCACGTACGGGTATCGGCACCTTCGAGCACGGCTGAAGAGATACCGACCGCCAGGCCCGCCAGCGGGTTGGTTTCATTGATCTGCTTCTGCGCTACGCCTTTGGTCACGGCACGCACGGTGGTGCGCAGAATGATGCCCGGCATATCGTCACGCAGTGCGCGACGGGACATGGCAGTGGTGCTGTTGAGTTGCGTCAGGTTCAGTTGCTGGCCGTCCACGCCAATCTGGGTGAGCGTGGCGGTGGAGGTGTCCGCCTTGATGATCGGGAACGACAGCGGGGTAATCACCAGATTGCCGCTGATCGGCAGAGGCAGGGGCACGCGGATCGAGTCCCGGGAGGGGGCCAGGCCGCTTTGCACGACGATCAGGATGTCGCTTTCCTCGTTCTTTCCACTTGGCTTGTCGAGATTCACCAGCGCCTGTTCGAGCAGCGGGGTGTTCGGGCGCAGTTCGGCGGCTTTGCGATAGCCCGGCGCGGCCAGGTCTTTTTCACCCAGGGCCTCGTAGACGAAGCCGGCCAGGTAGTGGCTGAACGCACTCTGGTAGCTGTTTTTCAGGCTGACCACTTCCGGTGCGTCGAGGCTGGCGACCGGGTAACCCTGCAAATCCTTGTACTGGGTTTTGACGCCTTCTTTCTCGGCTTCCTCTTCGCTCTTGAGGTATTCCTTGTCGCGCAGGTCGGCGATCACGGCTTCGCGTTCGTGGGTCTTTTTGATCGACATGCGCGCGCCGTCGAAGTCGTTTACCGCCAGCAGGTTGAGGGCCATCTGCGTGGTCAGCATGACTTTTTCGTAGTCGTAGCCTTCGTAGCGACGGACCTTGTCGTTCACCAGGAAACTGCCGAACTGGGCGAGGTACTTGGCGGTATCAAGCTTGACCGAGTCTTCCCACTTGCCCACCACCTGATCGGCGCTGGTCCAGGCGTTCTGGCTGCCGGACAGGTCACCTTTGGCGCGCAACAATTCACCCTTCTCGAAGTAATAGAGCAGGTCTTTGTCCGGGCTGGTGTTGTTCTTTTCCAGCAGGGTCAACGCGGCATCGACATTGCCGGCGGCCAGTTGCTGGTTGGTTTGGGCCAGTTCGGAGTCGTAGTTACGAAATGCCGAGCAGCCGGAGAGCAAGGTGACGGCGCTGAGCGCGATCGAGGTAAGGGCGCGGGATGCCATTGGGGTACTTCTTCCCTGAATGTAAGCAGCCGCAAATGCTGGTCGGGCTGATGGGACCTACTGGCGGGAATGTTGGCCTCCTGCCAATTCCTCATAAAAAGAGGAGCTTAAATACCGTTTCGCAATAACGAAGGCGCGGCATTATAAGCAAGGATGCTGGCTATGTAATGGCTTTTTAATCGCGCATTTTAACGGCGTGCCATCATCAATCGGAAGCGCGAACCCAATGCGCCGATCACCAAGCCGTGCCGCGCACCCACAACAAAGCTTGAGTGAAAGTCATTGGAAGTGAACAATGTGTTACTTCGTATTTCCAATTGAGATTCATTCATGACTGCCCCGTCCCGTTTCCTGGCCTGGCTGGTATTGCCGCTGTTTGCCCTGTGCAGTTTCAACCTGCTGGCCGACACGGTTGAAGGCGCGCCGCAAGCGCTGCATTTGCTCGATTACATCGGTGCGGATTACCCACAAACCGTGCAGGCAGGCAAGGTCATCGATGAGTCCGAATACCGCGAGCAGCTGGAATTCATCAAGGTGTTGCAAGGCTTGATCGCCGCGATGCCAGCCAAACCGGAAAAAGCCGGGCTGGAGCAGGGCGTCAGCACGCTGCGCAACGCGATCACTGCGCGTCAGGACGGCGCGGACGTCGGCCGTCAGGCACGGCAGCTCGGCGCCAAGCTGGCGGTGACCTATGAAGTCAGCCAGGCACCGATCATTACGCCGGATCCGACCCGTGGTGCGCCGTTATACGCTCAGCATTGTTCGGTGTGCCACGGCGACGCGGGTGCCGGGGATGGCCCGGCAGGCGTTGGCATGACGCCGCCGCCAGCCAATCTGCGCGATGCTGCGCGACTGGACCGACTGAGCCTCTACGCGATCTACAACACCTTGGGGATGGGCGTCGAAGGCACCGACATGCCGGCCTTCGCCGATCAACTGGACGATCGTCAGCGTTGGGACCTGGCAACCTACATCGCCAGCTTCAGCGCCGACCCGGCGGCTGCAAAAGCCGAGAAGACCTACAACATCGCCGACCTGGCCCGTCAGACTCCCGCAGAAGTGGTGGCTGCCGAGGGGCCGCAAGCGGCGGCGACCTTCCGTGCGCAGCGAGCGCAACCGCCGCAGGTCAAGCGTGGTCCGGCGCAGTTGCTCGACTACACCGCCGCGACCCTGGACAAGAGCATCGCTGCCTATCGTGCCGGTGATCACGATCAGGCCTATGACCTGTCGGTGGCGGCTTATCTGGAAGGTTTCGAACTGGTCGAAAGCTCTCTGGATAACGTCGACACCAACGTTCGCAAAGACACTGAAAAATCGCTGATGGCGTACCGTCAGTCGTTGCAGGACGGTTTGCCGGTGGCCCAAGCCCAGCAGCGCCTGGACGCGGCCAAGGCCAAGTTGAAGGAATCCGCCGGCCTGCTGGGCAGCGATGGTTTGAGTTGGTCCCTGAGTTACATCTCCGGTTTGTTGATTCTATTGCGCGAAGGTCTGGAAGCGATTCTGGTGTTGGCGGCAATCCTCGCGTTCCTGCGCAACACCGGCCAGCAATCGGCGGTGCGCAGCGTCAACGTCGGCTGGGGACTGGCGTTGCTGGCCGGTTTGGCGACCTGGGCGCTGGCGGCGTACGTGATCGATGTCAGCGGTTCGCAGCGCGAATTACTGGAAGGTGCGACGGCGTTGTTTGCCGCCGTCATGGTGCTCTGGCTCGGCGTGTGGATGCATGATCGTCGTCACGCAGCGGCCTGGCAGGATTACATCAAGAGCAGTCTGGTGGGCGGCGGTGGGCGTTTCGGGTTTGCGACGCTGGCGTTCTTCTCGGTGTATCGCGAGCTGTTTGAAGTGATTCTGTTCTACGAGACCCTGTGGTTGCAGGCGGGTCCGGCGGGCCATAACGCGGTACTGGCGGGTGGTGCGACGGCGTTGGTGTTGTTGGTGGGTCTGGCCTGGGTGATCCTGCGCGGTTCGGCGAGGCTGCCGCTGTCGTTGTTCTTCAGTATCAACGCCGGTTTGCTGTGCGCATTGTCGGTGGTGTTTGCCGGGCATGGCGTGAAGGCGTTGCAGGAAGCCGGGATTTTCGGCACCCGGCCGGTGCCGTTCTTTGACTTCGACTGGCTGGGGATCCACGCTGATGCGTATTCGCTGACTGCGCAGGCGGTGGCGATTATCGCGATCATCGTGCTGTATAGCCGTAGTCGGCTGGCTGAGAAGCGGCGGGTGCAGGTTTCCTGATCCGAGTGATCCTCAAGAGGTAAAACCATGCGTGTGTGGATCGATGCCGACGCCTGCCCCCGGGCGGCCAAGGATCTGGTGGTGAAGTTCGCCCTCAAGCGCCAGTTTGAAGTGGTGCTGGTGGCCGGACAGCCGCAGATCAAACCGGGTTTGGCCCTGGTGAAGCTGATCGTGGTGCCAAGTGGTCCGGATGCCGCCGACGACTATCTGGTGGAACACGCGGTCCCCGGCGAATTGGTGATCTGCAGCGATGTGCCGCTGGCCGACCGCCTGGTGAAAAAGGGCGTTGCGGCGCTGGATCCACGGGGCAAAGAGTTCGATGCGCAGAACATGGGCGATCGGTTGGCGGTGCGTAACCTGTTTACCGATCTACGTGAACAGGGGCAGATGAGCGGCGGGCCAGCGCCATTTGGCGAGCGTGAGAAGCAGGCGTTTGCCAATGCGCTGGACCGGATCCTCACGCGGTTGACTCGTAAACCCTGAGCGAGCAGCCGAACCCTGTGGGAGCGAGCTTGCTCGCGATAGCGGTCGCACAGTCAAAATAGGTCATAAATGTCAGGGCCTCATCGCGAGCAAGCTCGCTCCCACATTGGTCCGTGTCAGGCGTCGTTTTCGTGGGTCAATTCGAGAACACGGTCGACCAGCTTGTTGATACCCGAAGCCGCTTCACTGATGCTCTGCGCCAGCATATAAGCCGGGGTGCACACCAGTTTGCGGGCCTTGTCTTCGACGATGTCGCTCACCGCGCAATCTTTGTGGGTGGCGCCCATCTTGTTCATGGCGGCGGCAGTATCGGCGTCGTTGCCGATGGTGCAGGTCACGCCCGGTCCATAGATCTTCGCCGCGAGTGCCGGCGAGATGCAGATCAGCCCGACCGGTTTGCCGGCCTCGGCAAAGGCTTCAGCCAGCGCCAGGACTTCCGGTTGCACGGTGCAGCCGGCGCCTTCGACGGCGAAGTTCGACAGGTTCTTGGCCGCCCCGAAACCACCCGGAACGATCAGCGCGTCGAAGTCTTCGACGTCGGCCTCACGAATGTCTTTGATGTTGCCCCGGGCGATCCGCGCCGACTCCACCAGCACATTGCGCGACTCGGGCATTTCTTCGCCGGTCAGATGGTTGATCACATTTAACTGCGCGATGTTCGGTGCGAAACACTGCACCTGGGCCCCCCGCTGGTCCAGACGCAGCAGGGTGATCACGCTTTCGTGGATCTCGGCGCCGTCGTACACGCCACAGCCGGATAGGATCACTGCAATTTTTTTGCTCATGGGCTTTTCTCCAGATTCATGGCGTTAAATGTCCACTAATTTGTCACTCGTTGCCATAGGGTTAATTCGCGGCTACACCTAGGATCTGTCCTCAAGATTCCGATCAGGGCGCGTCATGGACTTCATTCTGTATGCGGTGCCGTTTTTCTTTGTGCTGATTGCCGTCGAACTGCTGGCCGACCGTTGGCGCGGGGTGAGCAATTATCGCGTGGCCGACGCGATCAACAGCATCAGCACCGGCGTGCTGTCGACCACCACCGGCCTGTTGACCAAAGGAGTCGGCCTGGTGACGTATGCGTTTGCCCTCAAGCACCTGGCGCTGTTCGAGCTCTCGGCTGACAGCGTCTGGGTCTGGGTATTCGCCTTTGTCCTCTACGACTTCTGCTACTACTGGCTGCATCGCATGGGCCACGAACGCAACATCCTCTGGGCGGCGCATTCGGTGCATCACCAGAGCGAGGACTACAACCTGTCCACGGCGCTGCGCCAGACCAGTACCGGCTTCCTGCTGAGCTGGATCTTCTACCTGCCGATGGCCGTGCTCGGCGTGCCGCTGCTGGTGTTTATCAGCGTCGCCTCGCTGAACTTGCTGTACCAATTCTGGGTGCATACCAAACACATTCCCAAGCTCGGCTGGTTCGAGTGGTTCTTTGTCACGCCGTCCAATCATCGGGCTCACCATGCACAGAACGCTCTCTACATGGATCGCAACTACGGCGGGGTGTTCATTATTTGGGACCGTCTATTTGGCTCGTTCCAGGAAGAGGACGACAACGAACCGGTGATTTTCGGCGTGACCACGCCGCTGGCGAGCTGGAATCCGTTGTGGGCGAACGTGCAGTTCTACGCGCAGCTGTGGGATGACGCGCGGCGTGCACAAAGCAAATGGGACAAGCTGCGCATCTGGTTCATGCGCACCGGTTGGCGGCCAGCGGATGTGGCGGCCAAGTACCCGATGAACAAGCCAGACCTGAGTCAGTTCCGTAAATTCGAGGTGCCGCTGGACGGGCGTCAGCAGCTTTACGTCATGTTGCAGTTCTGCGTCTACATCGCGTTGGGCAGCTACTTGATGAACCTGGAGCAGCGTTTGCCAACCGCCGCGCTGGTGCTCGGTTGGAGTGCCGTGGCGCTGGGTTTGTTTACGTTGGGCGTGGCCCTGGAGAATCGCCCGTGGACGCGGAAGCTGGAGCTGCTGCGCCTGGCGTCGAACGTGCCGCTGGTGTGGCTGGCGCCGGTCGTTGGTCTATGGCCGGCCAGTGCGGTGGGCTGGGTCGGCCTGCTGAGTTACAGCCTGCTCAGTGGTATCGGTCTCTACTGTTGCAGAAACCGTTTCACTCGGCTGGCGTCTTAGTCTCGGCAGATTTGGCCAGTTCGGCCTGCTCGTCGGCGTAGATCTTCTTCGCCAGACGGGCGTTCTTGAAGCGACGGCGCAACCACAGGCAAAAGCCCAGTATCAGCAGGGCGCCAAGCACCCACAGCTCGTACTTCTTGACGCTGCCGAGCATGCCCTCAAGTACCGCACCGAAGTGATAGGCGGCGGCAGCCAGCGCCGCGGCCCAGATCGCGGCACCAATCCCGTTGAGCAGCAGATAACGTCCCGGCGGATAGCCCGACAGGCCGATCGCCACCGGCATCACCGTGCGCAGGCCATAGACAAAGCGGAAGCTCAGTACCCAGATGTCCGGGTGCCTGCGGATGTGTTCCAGCGCCCGGTCGCCCATCAATTGCCAGCGCGGTTTGCGCGCCAGCAACTTGCGGCCGTGCTTGCGCCCCAGGAAATACCACAGCTGATCACCGGCATAACTGCCGAGGAACGCCACGATCATGACCACTTTGAGGTCCATGTATCCGCGGAACGCGAGGAAGCCCGCGAGCACCAGAATGGTTTCGCCTTCGAAAAACGTGCCGAGAAAGAGGGCGAAGTAGCCGAATTCCTGAAGAAATTGTTGGAGCATTGTCTGGATGCTGGCGAAATGAACGCGCAGCCTAACCCTTCGGGAACATTCATGAAAGTGTCCAAATGTGTCTCGACGTGAACATTTCCTACAAGGACAATGGAATGCGGCTACGTGACGCAGGGATGCACATAACTGTCATACGTTGGTCATAATGGCCGCTTATAACTGTCACGCTCGCCCGCCAGCGCGGGCTCAGGAGTCTGCCGTGAGCTTCACCCCCGCCAACCGTTTGTTTCCTGCAACCCGCCTGCGTCGCAATCGCCGTGATGATTTTTCGCGTCGACTGGTCCGTGAAAACGTTCTGACCGTCGACGATCTGATCCTGCCGGTGTTCGTGCTGGACGGTGAAAACCGTCGCGAAGCGGTGGCGTCGATGCCAGGCGTCGAGCGCCTGACCATCGATCTGTTGCTTGAAGAAGCGGCCAAGTGGGTCGAGCTGGGGATTCCGGCATTGGCGTTGTTCCCCGTGACGCCGCCGGAGCTCAAGTCTCTGGACGCCGCCGAAGCCTGGAACCCGAACGGGATCGCCCAGCGCGCCACCCGCGCGTTGCGTGCGCAATTCCCTGAACTGGGCGTGATCACCGACGTCGCCCTGGACCCGTTCACCACTCATGGCCAGGACGGTATCCTCGACGAAGAAGGCTACGTGCAGAACGACATCACCGTCGACGCACTGGTCAAGCAGGCGCTGTCCCACGCCGAAGCCGGCGCTCAGGTGGTGGCCCCGTCGGACATGATGGACGGTCGCATCCAGGCGATCCGCGAAGCGCTGGAACTGTCCGATCACGTCAACGTGCGGATCATGGCCTACTCGGCGAAATACGCCAGCGCCTATTACGGCCCGTTCCGCGATGCGGTCGGTTCGGCGCTGAACCTGGGCAAGGCCAACAAGGCCTCCTATCAGATGGACCCGGCCAACAGCAACGAAGCCCTGCACGAAGTGGCGGCAGACTTGTCAGAAGGCGCGGACATGGTCATGGTCAAGCCAGGCATGCCGTATCTGGACATCCTCTACCGGGTCAAAGAAGAATTTAAAGTGCCGACCTTTGTTTATCAGGTCAGCGGTGAATATGCCATGCACATGGCGGCGATCCAGAATGGCTGGTTGAGCGAAGGGGTTATCCTCGAATCCCTGACCGCTTTTAAACGTGCAGGCGCTGATGGCATCCTGACTTACTTTGCCGTCCGTGCTGCTCAATTGTTACGAGAGCAAAAATAGCCCTCCCAGGAACATTCGATGAATACCGAAGGACTCACTGAAGTTGCCGTAAAAGATGCTCAACCTGTGGTGGAGCAAATCGCCGAAACCCCGCCGGAACTGGAGCCTGCTGCTCCCGCGGTGGTGGCCGAGCCCGCAATTGCGGCGCCAGCGATTGCCATTCCCGGCCTGGATGACAGCAGCCTGTACATCCATCGCGAGCTCTCGCAACTGCAGTTCAACATCCGCGTGCTGGAGCAGGCGCTGGATGAGTCCTACCCGTTGCTGGAGCGGCTGAAGTTTCTGTTGATCTTCTCCAGCAACCTGGACGAATTCTTCGAGATTCGTGTGGCCGGCCTGAAGAAGCAGATCACCTTCGCCCGTGAACAGGCCGGCGCCGATGGCCTGCAACCGCACCAGGCCCTGGCCCGCATCAGCGAACTGGTGCACGGTCACGTCGACCGCCAGTACGCGATCCTCAACGACATTCTGTTGCCGGAGCTGGAAAAGCATCAGGTCCGCTTCATCCGCCGGCGTCACTGGACCACCAAGATCAAAACCTGGGTGCGCCGCTATTTCCGCGATGAGATCGCGCCGATCATTACTCCGATCGGCCTCGACCCTACGCACCCGTTCCCGTTGCTGGTGAACAAGAGCTTGAACTTCATCGTCGAGCTCGAAGGTATCGACGCCTTCGGCCGCGATTCCGGTTTGGCGATCATTCCGGCGCCACGTCTGCTGCCGCGCGTCATCAAGTTGCCGGAAGAAGTGGGCGGCTCTGGCGACAACTACGTGTTCCTGTCGTCGATGATCCATGCGCACGCCGATGACCTGTTCCAGGGCATGAAGGTCAAGGGCTGCTACCAGTTCCGTCTGACCCGAAACGCCGACCTCGCCGTCGACACCGAAGATGTAGAAGACCTGGCCCGCGCCCTGCGCGGCGAGTTGTTCTCCCGTCGCTACGGTGACGCGGTGCGTCTGGAAGTGGCCGACACGTGCCCGAAACACCTGTCCGACTACTTGCTCAAGCAGTTCAACCTGCACGAGACCGAGCTGTATCAGGTCAACGGTCCGGTCAACCTGACCCGCCTGTTCAGCATCACCGGTCTGGACAGTCAGCGAGCGCTGCAATACATGCCGTTCACCCCGCAGATCCCGAAACTGCTGCAGAACAGCGAGAACATTTTCAGCGTGATCAGCAAGCAGGACATCCTGTTGCTGCACCCGTTCGAGTCCTTCACTCCGGTGGTCGACCTGCTGCGCCAGGCTGCCAAGGACCCGCATGTATTGGCGGTCCGCCAGACCCTCTACCGCTCCGGCGCCAACTCGGAAATCGTCGATGCGCTGGTCGATGCGGCGCGTAACGGCAAGGAAGTCACTGCGGTGATCGAGTTGCGTGCGCGGTTCGACGAAGAGTCCAACCTGCAACTGGCCAGCCGTCTGCAAGCGGCCGGTGCGGTGGTGATCTACGGTGTGGTCGGCTTCAAGACCCACGCCAAGATGATGCTGATCTTGCGTCGCGAGGCAGGCGAGATTGTGCGTTACGCGCATTTGGGTACCGGCAACTACCACGCGGCCAACGCCCGTCTGTACACCGACTACAGCTTGCTGACCTCGGATGACGCCTTGTGTGAAGACGTTGGCAAACTGTTCAGTCAACTGATCGGCATGGGTAAAACCCTGCGCATGAAAAAGCTGCTGCACGCGCCGTTCACGCTGAAGAAGGGCATGCTCGACATGATTGCCCGGGAGACCCAGTTCGCCCTCGACGGCAAACCGGCGCACATCATCGCCAAGTTCAACTCGCTGACCGATCCGAAGATCATCCGGGCGCTGTACAAGGCCAGTCAGTCCGGGGTGCGTATCGATCTGGTGGTGCGCGGCATGTGCTGCTTGCGTCCGGGCATCGCCGGGGTTTCGCACAACATCCACGTACGCTCGATCATCGGGCGTTTCCTGGAGCACACCCGGGTGTTCTACTTCCTCAATGGCGGCGAAGAGCAGATGTTCCTGTCCAGCGCCGACTGGATGGAGCGCAACCTCGACAAGCGCGTCGAGACTTGCTTCCCGGTGGAGGGCAAGAAGCTGATCATGCGGGTCAAGAAAGAGCTGGAGCTTTATCTCACCGATAACACTCACAGCTGGAGCCTGCAGGCGGACGGCCGTTACATCCGCAACACGCCGACGGGTAACCAGAACCCGCGTAGCGCGCAGGCCACGCTGCTGGAGCGTTTGGGCAGCCCGATTCTGGCTGTCCGTTAACGCCAGGAACCTGTGGGAGCGAGCTTGCTCGCGATGGGGGCAGCATTTTCAACATTTATGTTGACGGTCAGTCCGCTATCGCGAGCAAGCTCGCTCCCACAGGGGGTTGCGTCGTCTGCCGAATCGCGGACACAAAAAAAGGCCTTCCGAAGAAGGCCTTTTTCAATTTCAGCGAACGTTAAGCACGAAGCCGACGCGGGTCAGCCATTCCGCCTCCAGACCGAAGTCGGCCTGGGTCAGCTGGTTTTCGTCCAGCCAGTTTTCCGGGAATAACACATCCAGGCTGTCGCCATTGGCCTGCAGCACGACCTGAGGCATTTCCTGGGTGCCGCGGATGTGATGGAACAGAATCGCAAAGCGCAGCAGCACGCACAGGCGAATCAGCTTGATGCCTTCATCGCCGAAGTCGGCAAACTTGTCCTTGGGGATATTGCGGCGGTGGCCACGCACCAGTAGCGCAAGCATCAGTTGGTCTTCGCGGGAGAACCCGGCCAGGTCCGAATGCTCGATCAGGTAGGCGCCGTGCTTGTGGTAGTGATAGTGGGCGATGTCCAGGCCCACTTCATGGACCTTGGCGGCCCAGCCCAGCAGTTCGCGCCATACGCCGTCATCCAGATCCCAATCTTCGGCGACTTGATCGAAGGCATGCAACGCCTTGCGCTCAACCCGCGCCGCTTGTTCCAGATCGACGTGATAACGCTCCATCAACGAGCTGAGGGTGCGCTCACGGACGTCTTCGTGATGATGACGGCCCAACAGGTCATAGAGCACGCCTTCGCGCAGGGCGCCTTCACAGTGGTCCATGCGTTGCAGTTCGAGCGCGTCGAAGATCGCTTCGAGAATTGCCAGGCCCGCCGGGAAGATCGCCCGACGGTCGGGCTTGATGCCTTCGAAGTCGATCTTCTCGGCGTCGCCGAGTTTGATCAACTTGCGCTTGAGCCAGGCCAGGCCTTGGGCGTTGACCTCGCCCGTGCCATGACCGCCGGCCTTCAGCGCCAGACCGATGGCGCGGATGGTGCCCGAGGAGCCGATGGCTTCATCCCAGGTCAGCCGGTGCAGGGCGTGTTCGATGCTCATGATCTCCAGCCGCGCCGCCGTGTACGCCTGGGCGTAGCGGGCCGGGGTGATCTTGCCGTCCTTGAAATAGCGCTGGGTGTAGCTGACGCAGCCCATTTGCAGGCTTTCGCGCAGCAGCGGTTCGAAGCGCTGGCCGATGATGAATTCGGTACTGCCGCCGCCGATGTCGGCCACCAGGCGTTTGCCAGGGGTGTCAGCGAGGGTGTGGGAAACGCCGAGGTAAATCAGGCGCGCTTCTTCACGGCCGGAGATGACTTCCACCGGGTGGCCTAGAATTTCTTCGGCGCGGTGGATGAACTCGGCACGGTTACGGGCTTCACGCAGGGCGTTGGTGCCGACGATCCGCACGGCGCCGGGCGGCATACCGTTGATCAGTTGGGCGAAACGCTTCAGGCAATCGAGCCCGCGTTGCATGGATTCTTCACTGAGCTGACGCTCATCGTCGATGCCGGCGGCCAGCTGAACCTTCTCCCCGAGACGTTCGAGAATACGGATTTCGCCGTTCTGGGCCTTGGCCACGACCATGTGAAAGCTGTTGGAGCCCAGGTCGATTGCGGCGATCAGGGACAGATTCTTGGCTTGGGATTGCGGCATGGTCAGGGGGTCTCGGTCGATAACCTCGACATCGTGCCACGATCAAACGCTGCCGCCAACGCGCAGGTGACCGCTTCGCGGTCAATCGCGAGCAAGCTCGCTCCCACAGGGTTCTGTGTTGCCCCAATTCCTGCTGCAGCGCAAAACCAATGTGGGAGCGAGCTTGCTCGCGATAAGGGCCTTCCAGCGACTAAAGATCCTTCAACCTGCCGCTTCGACGGTACCAATGAAATTCGCCAACTCCGCGGTCTGCGGGTTGGCAAACAAAATCTTCGGATCCCCCACCTCATGCACCTTGCCCTGATGCATGAACACCAACTTATCCCCGACCTCCCTGGCAAAACGCATCTCATGGGTGACCATAATCAACGTCATCCCTTCCTTGGCCAGTTGCCGGACCACGCTCAGCACTTCATTGACCAATTCCGGGTCCAGCGCCGAGGTAATCTCATCGCACAGCAAGACCTTCGGCGACATCGCCAGCGCCCGGGCAATCGCCACCCGCTGTTGCTGCCCGCCAGACAACCGATCCGGGAAGGCATCGAATTTCTCCCCCAGCCCGACCCGTTCCAACATCTCCCGCGCCCGCTCGGCAGCTTTGGCTTTCGGCACTTTCTGCACCACTTGCGGTGCGAGCATCACGTTCTCGCCGACCGTCAGGTGCGGGAACAGGTTGAACTGCTGAAACACCATCCCGACTTTCTGTCGCAAGCTGCGCAGATCGGCACGAGCGGCGTCGAGGTATTCGCCGTCGACTTCAATCACGCCGTCGTTGATCGATTCCAGGCCATTGAGGGTGCGCAGCAAGGTGGATTTCCCCGAACCGCTGCGGCCGATGATTGCTACCACCTGGCCTTCCTCGACGCTCAGGTCGATGCCTTTGAGCACATGGTGGTCGCCGTAATATTTATGCAGGGCGGAAATTCTAAGCAGAGGCATGCAGTCTCCTTTCCAGGTAGCGCGCGCTGAGGGACAAGGGGTAACAGAGCAGGAAGTAACCGAGGGCCACGAGGCCGTAGACCATGAACGGTTCAAAGGTCGCGTTGGCGAGCATGCCGCCGGTCTTGGTCAGTTCGGTGAAGCCGATGATCGAGGTGACGGCGGTGCCTTTGACCACCTGCACGGAGAAGCCCACGGTCGGCGCCACGGCGATCCGCAGCGCTTGCGGCAGGATCACGTAACGCAGTTGCTCCAGCGGGTTCAGCGCCAGACTCGACGAGGCTTCCCACTGGCCATTGGGGATCGACTCGACGCAACCACGCCAGATCTCTGCCAAGTAGGCGCTGGTGAACAGCGTCAGGGCAATCGCCGCGGCCATCCACGGCGAAATCTCAACCCCCGCCAACGCCACACCGAAGAACACCAGAAACAGCTGCATCAACAGCGGCGTGCCCTGGAACAGTTCGATGTAGGTGCGGGCGAAGCTGCGGGGCAGGGATTTTTTCGAGATGCGCATGACCATGATCAGCAAGCCGATCAGCCCGCCACCGATAAACGCCACCAGCGACAGCGCCAGGGTCCATTGCAGGCCTGTGAGCAGGTTGCGTACGACGTCCCAGAACGTGAAATCGCTCATTGGCTGCTCCGGGCTATGTAGCGGCGACCAATCCAGTTCAGCAATTGGCGGATCATTAGCGCCATGCACAGGTAGATCAGCGTAGTCAGGACGTAGGTTTCAAAAGCACGGAAGTTGCGCGACTGAATGAAGTTGGCGGCGAAGCTCAGCTCTTCGGTGGCGATCTGCGAGCAGACCGCCGAGCCGAGCATGACGATGATGATCTGGCTGCTCAGCGCCGGCCAGACCTTACCCAGCGCCGGCAGCAGCACCACGTGGCGGAACGCTTCGAAACGGCTCATCGCCAACGCGGCGGCAGCTTCCAGCTGTCCTCGGGGAATCGCTTGAATGCCGGCGCGGATGATCTCGGTGGAATAGGCGCCGAGGTTGATCACCATCGCCAGCACCGCGGCCTGCCATTCGGAAATCTGCACGCCCAGTGACGGCAGGCCGAAGAAAATGAAAAACAACTGCACCAGAAACGGCGTATTGCGGATCAACTCGACGTAAACCCCAAAAATGCCGGCGAACGGGCGGATGTTCCACGCCCGCACCAGCGCCCCGACGATGCCCAGACCCACCCCGAGCACTGCGCCGATGGCCGTCAGTTCAAGGGTGAACAGCGCACCGCGCAGCAGCAGGTCGGTGTTTTGCACCACCGGTATGAAATCGAACTGATAAGCCATGTTCAGTCTCCGCAACGACGATCAGAGATCGGCCGGCAGCGGCTCTTTGAGCCAGGTCCGGGAGTTCTTCTCCAGCGCGCCGTCGGTCCTGGCGGTGGTGAGGATCTGGTTGACCTTGTCCAGCAGCGCCGGCTCGTTTTTGTTCACGCCGACGTATACCGGCGAATCCTTGAGCTTCACTTTCAGCGCCGGAATGCGTTTCGGGTTGCGCTCGCTGATGGTCACCATCACCACGTTGCCACTGGCGATCAGATCAACTTGCCCGGCGAGGTAAGCGGCGATGGTCGAGTTGTTGTCTTCGAAGCGCTTGATGGTCACGCCTTCGGGCGCGACTTTGGTCAGCTCGATGTCTTCGATGGCGCCACGGGTAACGCTGATGGTTTTGCCCTTGAGGTCGTCCAGGCTTTTTATGTCAGCGTCTGGCGGACCGAATACGGCGAGGTAGAACGGCGCGTAGGCACGGGAGAAGTCGATGACCTTCTCGCGCTCGGGGTTCTTGCCGAGGCTGGAGATCACCAGATCGACCTTGCCGGTGGTCAGGAACGGAATGCGGTTGGTGCTGTTGACCGGTGTCAGCTCGAGTTTGACCTTGAGTTGGTCGGCCAGTAGTTTTGCAGTATCGATATCCAGGCCGCGCGGTTTCATGTCCGGACCGACCGAACCGAAGGGCGGGAAGTCCTGAGGTACGGCAACCTTGAGGACGCCGCGCTTGACCACATCCTCCAGACCGTCGGCATGGGCGGGCGCCTGGCTCAGCATCAGGCTGGCAAACAGGGCTTTGATGAGGGCGCTGTAACGCTGGGTCATGGCAAATCTCCGAATCGGCGAGAAGTGAATTCTGCGGATCGACAGAGCATGGGACGTGCCAATATCGGGTTTTGGGGGCGCGAGGCCAGGGTTTTGCTGGTGTCGATCGGTCTTACTGGTCTGAACAGTTGAGCGGCGTTTCGCACCCCGATAGCGCATCCATGAAAATCTCCGAACCCCCATGGGGCACGACTTGCCGGGCGTCGCGAATAGCTTTACAACTAACCGCTCATTGGCCTGGTTCGTCTGAAAAACCATGAACTCGATCTCCCGCGCCGTACCTGAAGTGGCGCTGCAAGCCATCCGTAAACTCATCACCGAGCAAGGTTTCGGGCCGGGGGATGCCTTGCCCTCGCAACGGGATTTGGCAATGCAATTGGGGGTCAGTCGGGCATCGCTGCGCGAAGCGTTGTCGTCATTGAGTGCGTTGGGGGTGATCAGCATCCAGCCTGGCAAAGGCGTGTTCGTGCAGTCACCGGTTGATTTGCCGCTAGGTGATGCGGGGCTGAGTTGGCCGTTCGCGGCCCAGGCCTCGCCGCTGGACATCTTCCAGTTGCGCTATGCCCTGGAAGGCTTTGCTGCCGGTTTGGCGGCGGTGACCCTGAGTACTCACGAGCTCGATGCACTGGAAGATAACGTCGCCGCCATGCGCATCGAATTGAAGGCCGGCGACTTCGAGGCCGCGGCGAGACTGGATTTCGAGTTTCACCGGCGCATCCTGCTGGCGAGCGGCAATCAGGCGATGCTGAGCATCCTGACGGCCAGCGCCGACATTTTTCTAGAGAGCCAGAAACTACCGTTCATCCGGGCAGAGCGGGCCATGGAAACCTGGCAGGAACACCGCAAAATCCTCCGCGCACTGGCCCGGCGGGCGTCCGGCCCAGCGCAGAAGGCCATGCACGAACATGTGCGTAACGCGGCACTGCGCACAGGAATTGCCTTCGTCGCTCCCGCCACCTCGTGACTTGGGCTATACCCAAACTCATGCGGCACCATAGCGAGACTCAATCATCTGCACCTTCCTGAACGAGGGAAGGGCGGCTATGATGGGCCACGTTTTTTTGCTTACAACCTGGAGACTTCCATGAGCAGCGATCTTATTAAACACGTCACCGACGCTAGCTTCGACGTCGACGTCCTCAAGGCCGAAGGCGCTGTACTGGTCGACTACTGGGCTGAATGGTGCGGCCCTTGCAAAATGATCGCTCCTGTTCTGGACGAAATTGCTGAAACCTACAAAGGCAAGCTGACCGTTGCCAAACTGAACATCGACGAGAACCAGGAAACCCCGGCCAAGCACGGCGTGCGTGGTATCCCGACCCTGATGTTGTTCAAGAACGGCAACGTTGAAGCGACCAAGGTCGGCGCGCTGTCGAAGTCGCAACTGGCTGCCTTCCTCGACGCCAACATCTAAGCGTCGTTGTAAAGCGTCATTTAAAAGGCCCCGTATATTGCGGGGCCTTTTCGTTATTCAGGGCTAGACGCTCCGAAACTCAGGTGGTACATTCGGCCCCGCACTGGTTTCTCCACTGCCCCCTGCTAGCCGTCGCCGACGCACTCCTTTTCGAATAAGTACGCGATCCTGTCGCCTTCTCTGCGGCGCGGCCTCATTACGCCAAAAGCTTAATTTCCCCACCTCCATAACTGATTACGAAATTCC